>JALGWB010000038.1 GCA_025774405.1 bacterium | reverse complement strand
CTGGCGCAGACGCGAAGGCGCCGCATCGGTAGGCCGACCCTATCGATTTGGTATGGTTTCCAGGGCCTCGGCTACAATTTTAGTGAGGCCCGAAGTGCTTTCGGGCGGAACAGATGGGGAGGTTCATTGAGTATTGGGCTCACTTTCCCTGAACCCGGCCTGGGTAGCGATCTCAGAAGGGCCAAGGCGAAAATAAAGACAGCTGAAGCGAGCTACAAGGCAACCCTTGAAGATGCCAGGAGGCGAATCGATGTTGCAAGGAGGCGCTTAAACCTTTTGACGGGATCCCTCAAACTCAGAAAGCAAAAGCTGGATATTCTTCGAGCTAACGTGGAGCGCAAGCGGCAACAACACCAACAGGGTTTGGTCTCACAGGAGGATGTGATTAAACAGGTGATAGAGCTTCTCAATGCAGAAGTCGCTTATCTTGAAGTCATGCGTGATATTGATCTTGCATGGGTTGATATCTGTTCGGCTTCAGGCAAGAATCCTTTGGATGTTCTGTTGAAAGAATGATTCACAGAGCAGGAGGTTAGATGTGGCAATCAAGGTTAAATGGGACAATGGGATGCAATTTACGGCTACGAACGACCTTGGTGCTGCTGTCAAAATGGATACTGGAGTTTCATACGGCGGCTCGGGCAAGTATCCCACCCCGATGGATCTTGTCGTGATGTCACTGGGTGGATGTACAGGAATGGATGTTGTCTCGATATTGGAAAAGATGAGAGTGAAACTCAGCAAATTCGAGATATTGATTGACACGAAACGAAGGGAGCAGGTGCCTCGCTACTACGAGACGATACACATCAGGTATATTCTCTCTGGCGAAGGCTTAACCGAGGACAAAGCCAGGCGTGCTGTTGAGTTGTCCAAGGAGAAATACTGCTCGGTCAGCATCATGCTGCAAGAGAAAGTGGATATCACTTATGAGATAAAGATTGAGTGAGGTCTATTCATAGCGAAGGCTGTCAGTGACATTTACATGAGCAGCTTTTCTTGCAGGAAACAGCCCCGAAATCGTACCTGCTCCGGCAATGGCTATGAAGATGATAAGCAGGACCGAGCCATCCAGCTTTGGTGGAGCAAAAAGCCCGGGTAATTCAATGGCACCCAGTAGTGAGGCTATGCCCATGGCGAACAGGATACCCAGTATGCCAGCTACAAGGCATATGAGCATGGCCTCAAAGAGGAACTGGGATAGAATGTGGTTTCGCTTGGCTCCCACTGCTCGGCGGATCCCTATTTCCCTCGTGCGCTGAGCGACCGACACAAACATGATATTTGCCACGCCAATTGCTCCGACCAGCAAGGTGATGACCCCGACACCTCCCAGAAAGGCTGTCAGCCCATCCATTATTTTTGAGATCTCCTGTCTCGCCTCAAGCGCAGAATACATGCCAACCGCCTCTTGACCTTCAAGATTGTGATTCTTCAGGATAATCTGCTTGACTCTGGTTTCAACCTCATCGTAGGGAATGTCGGTTCTTGGGTGGAGAACCAGCCGATCGGGATAGCGTCGCCCCGTGAGTATGGTCGCCGTTGTAAAAGGGACCAGGACTTTCTCATCATCGAGGGAGGTCTCAATTGAAGTTTGCTCCCCCTTTGCTGCCATGACACCCACAACCAGGAACGGTACTCCGCGTATTCTGATCATTTCACCAACAGCATCTCTTTGACCGAAGAGTTTTGTCTTAGCGCTGGCTCCAAGAACACAAACCTTGCGTTTCTCGGCAATATCGCCGTGATTCAGGAAGCGCCCCTGAGCAATGGAGAAATTTCTTATTATCTGCGCCTCTGGTGAAACACCAAGCGTGTGCAGAGCTCGTGACTCACTCCCATGCTCTATGACGGCGAAGCCAGGTGAAGCCTCAGGACTGATGTATTCTATGAACCATGCATTGTCCTTGAGATCTTCAACATCCTGATCTGTGAAGTGGAGGAATTGCTCCCGCTTAACTCCAATTGTTCTGCTCTCAATTCTGCGAGGATAGATGACTGTTCTCCTGCCGCCAAGCTGATCTATGCGCGCTACCATCTGATCTCTCATGCCGGTACCCCATCCTACCAGAAGTCCAACAGCTGCAATGCCCCAGAAAACGCCGAAACCGGTAAGACCCGCACGTAGTCTTGCTGCCCTGATGTCGTCCATCGCCTGTGAGATTATTTCGCCCAGCATGCCGGGCAGAACGAGTGATGACCTCTTGGCTCCAACCTTCTGCGTCCAGGTACGGAGATTGCCCTTGATTGCATCAACCGGGGCTATCGTCGATGCCCGACGGGCTGGTACCGAACCTGCTATGAGGCCGGCGATGACCATCACAATGCCAGCCAGGAGTGCAACCTTGGTAGATACGATAGGGATTGGAATGTAGTCTGGAATAGGGAGCTTCGTGAACAACCAGAGGAGCATCATTCCGAGGGCGAAGCCGATTGCTCCAGCAACTGCTGTAACAAGCAGAGTCTCGATCAGGAATTGCTGCCGAATTTCGCTCCTGCTTGCGCCGGCTGCTCTTCTTATGCCAATCTCTCCGATGCGCTCGCTCACGGAAACAAGCATCATATTGGTCACGCCAGTACTTCCGATGGCAAGGGTCAATATGCCAACGCCTGTAACGAAAATCCCGACTGCCGCCGAGAATGTATTTACCTGCCTGGTATATCTGGTGAGTGGGATTATCCAGACAGCCTCTTCATCGTCGGCTGCAAAATTGTGTTTTGTGGCAAGTGCCCTGCGAATCTCGCTAACGGTCTGTTCATACTGGTCTGGCCGAAAAGACCTTACCATTATGCAGAATAGAGGTCGCCTTCGAGCGAAAAGGCGGCGTCCAGTCGTGAAGGGAACAAATATCAGACTGTTATCATTTCTGCCAATGGTTACCATCTGCTGTTTCTCGGGCAGGATACCGATGATGGTGAAGGTTATGCCGCCGATCTTTATGGTGCTGCCCAAAGGATCTTCGTGATGTTTGAAGAATTCATCTCTGACGTTTGGGCCGATGACACAGACTCGCCTGCGGTTATCCATGTCCTCTCTGGTAAAGAACCTCCCACGTTCCGGTGTCAGGTTGCGTATGGTCTTGGCATCGGGAGCGACTCCTCTGATGTCACGGTCTTCGGAGATGTTGCCCTTCGAGACCGTGAGTCTGAACTCATCTACAGGCACAACTGTTTTGGCGCTCGAGGAATATGCTCTTATGGCTTCGACATCCTCGGGGTAAAGCAGTATCATGCGGCCCGCCCGGTAGCCGCCTATTCCCTTGGAGGTATGACCAGGGAAGACCAGGATGATATCCTTTCCAAAGGATTCCATCCCCTGGCGCATGTAGTGCTGGACACCCATCCCCCAGCCTGCAAGGAGTAGTATTGACGCAACTCCCCAGGTCACCCCAAATGCCGATAGAAGGTTGCGCCGCTTGTGGCTGGCTATGTTCCTCAGTGATTGTCGCAGAAGGTCTGAAAGCAACATTGTGGATTCCGCTTACTGCAAGATAACCCTCGACGTTTCAGTGAGCCCCTCGACGATCTCGGTCTTTATGCCGTCGCTTAAGCCGAGCTTGACGGACACCTTTTTCTTTCCCTGCCTTGCGTGGGGATCGACTATTTCAACGAAGGTGCTATCACCGTCATAAATAATGGCACCTTCGGGTACGGTGAGCACATCATGGCGTTCATCGATAATGAGCTGTACATCGGCTGACATGCCACTTCTGAGGAGGCTGGTCTTGCCAGTTATCTGAGCTTCAACCCTGAAATTGACAACACCTTCCTCCTTGGTTCCCACAGGTGCAATCTTTGTGAGGATGCCATCAAATGAAGTATCCGGGAAGGCATCTACAAAGATTCTTGCAGGCATGCCCTTATAGATTTTCCCGACATCGCTTTCATCAACATAACCTTCGAAATGCATTACAGAAACATCCGCAAGGGTAAGGATGCTGGTTCCACCATAGGCTGAGGAGATAGGAATAACTGAGGAACCTTCATCGACATTTCTTGAGAGTACAATACCATCTATTGGTGAGACAACTATCATATCACTGAGTGCGGCCGAGGTCTCACGGGATAGTTCGGAAGTACCGGATGGGCTTGCCACACTCTGCTCAAGCACCCCAAGCTCGGCCACCGCAGCATCGTATTCAGCTGCATCGACAGCAACCTGAGTTTCAGCCTCCTCAAGTTCTCTGTCTGAGATCAGATTCTGTTCAGCAAGTTTCTCCAGGCGCCTGAGGTTGCGTTGGGATTGCTTTAGCCTGAATTTTGCGGTCTCGACCCTCTGTCTGGCAGCAACCAGTTCATTCGGAGTAGCGGTCGGAACGATCTCTGCCAGTTGCTGGCCCTTCTTGACTGGATCGCCCTCATCGACAAAGAACCTTCGGACAACACCGCCGATTCGAGACTTAACATCAGCGATGGACAAGGGTTCTATCTCACCGGTCGCTACAACAGCTTTGGTGATTGTCCCAACGGTGGGATTTACAAGCCGCACATCGGCGATTTCGGTCCGGTTTCTTCTGCCAAAGATGATTAAGCCCACTATGATGGCAACCACAGCAATGGCAACTCCTATTATGGCACGCTTCAATGTCTACCCTCCCTTTCCTCGGGTGATATCTCTTTGACTGGTGCCTCGAGAATTCTCACCCTGACCTTACTCTTTGTGCTACAAAGTGCAGCGAATAGCTCAGCATCAGCCAGGCTTCCGACTATCGAGCCATAGTGCATCGGAATTGCTACTTTAGGACGGATCAGTTCAGCCGCTTTAGCTGCCCCCCTTGCATCCATCGTGAATTTGCCACCGACAGGTAGAAGAGCGATGTCGGTCTGGATATCCCTCATCTCGGGGATGAAATCGGTGTCGCCTGCATGGTAAATCGTTACTCGAGACGTGTGTATCACGAAACCAACATAGTTTTTCGATCTTGGATGAAATTTTTTGTCGAGATTGTAAGCTGGAACAGTCGCTATGGTGATGCCAGCGACCTCAAGCGTATCCCCTGGCTCAACTACATAAAGATGCTTGAGATCGTTCTTGAGTTTATCAATCACCTGCTTTATCGAGACCACACTCGTTGTGGATTTGAGAATCTTGTTTAAGTCCACCGGAGAGAAGTGATCGTAGTGATCGTGCGTTATGAGGACAAGATCGGCTTTAGGGACATCTCCGCTGAGATTGAATGGATCGATATAGATCTTGATTGAATCGCTTATCAAGAAGCTTGCATGCCCAAGCCACGTGATGCCCGCAAGCAGGCTGTCCAACATTGGGTCCTTGGTGATCGTTGCATTATCGTACTCCACTACCTCATCGATATCCTGTCCATAGTCATCATAGGATTCGTCGATGTCGCCTTCTTCCTGGGCTAGCAATCCAGGTTGTTCAACAATCGGATCGACCTGAACTAAAACCAGAGTTAGCACCACGAGACAAGTGGCAATCAAGGGCATCTTGCACCTCCCTGGGGTCGGAGCCAAAAACGTGCATCGTCAACGGCACCTGCATCTGTTGAGCCATCTAAGAGTATCATTGCTAAAGCATCCTCAGGGTTGGCAGCCGATTGAGAGCAGCTGCCAGCTCAAGTCTCCTGAATCTAGCATAATCTCCCATTCGTCTTGGGTCAATGACATCGAGTCCGTGTTGATCGATATCACTCATAACCAGATCGAGGATCTGGGAAAGATTTCGCCTGCCATCCATATACTTCGTCCGCGCATAGTAGAGTGCCTGTCCGATGGCATTCACCTGACTTGGATGAACGAGTCCCTCAACACATGAAAGATCAATCGCGTAGCGCCCGAAGATAATGGTCTTGAGGCCGCGTCCACTGATCTTGACCACCCTACGCCCCTTGCTTGGATCCAAACTTTGCTTCAGTGGCACCCGCACAGTAATTTCGCCAAAGGTGTCTCCACCCTCGGATCTCCGTTCAGTGCGGTATCTGGCAGCGATTGCCTTTGCTCGTTCAGAGACATCATGTGCTGTGAAAGAGTCCATGGCGATCACATGATCCGCAACATCAAAGTAGTCCCCACTGCCGCCCATCACGAGGATGGTGGAAACACCAAAGTCATTGTAAAGCTGCCTCACCTTATCCACAAATGGGGTAATGGGTTCTCGATCCTTGGCAATCAGCTCCTGCATACGGTGGTCACGGATCATGAAATTGGTTGCAGCGGTGTCTTCATCGGTCAGAAGCACTGTGGCGCCGGCTTCAATGGCTTCGACTATGTTGGCTGCCTGTGAAGTGGAGCCGCTTGCGTTTTCACTTGAGAAGCGCACTGTATCCTCACCAAAAGGAAGATTGGATATGAAAGGTGATATATTGACCTTCTCGATTCGTCGACCATCCTCTGCACGGATCTTCACCGCATGAGAGTCAGTTACGACCAGTTCTCTTCCGTCACCAGGTATATGATTGTAGACGCCCCTTTCGATGGCGTTGAGCAGTGTTGACTTACCGTGGTAGCCGCCGCCGACGATGAGGGTTATCCCTTTTCTTATGCCCATACCCGTTACCTTGCCGTGATTCGGGAGATTGAGGCTCACGCGTAGCGATGGGGGGCTTTTGAATGTCACCACATGTCCGGTGGTCTTGGGTCGATCATCGACGCCGCTTCTCCGTGGCAGGATTGCGCCATCTGCGATGAATGCAACGAGATCGTGGGCCTGGAGGGCCTCCCGGAGACAATCAGCATCTTCATTGGTAGAGATATGCTCATAAAGGTTTGCTGTCAGGTCTTGCGAGGAAACTGCCTGGTGGCGGAGGCTCTCGAAGAAAAGGCTTGAATCGATTATTGCAGGAATCGTCTTGAGGAGGATTCGGCTGGCTTCCTTTCCGAGAACAGTTCTTCCCCTTGCTGGTAAACCAACTGAGAACCTTGCTTCAATGCCCCTGTCAGTAACGATCACTGCTGTTCGCTCAAGGATCTCCTGGCCGGGTCGATCGATTGCGATAATTCCACTCTTACCGGAACCGCATATCCTGCTGGCTGACATGGCCAAGGCATGAAAACGCCTCAGGAGGAAATCAGCAAGTCCAACCTTTCGGGACCGGTTGTTGTAAGTATCTTCCGGAAAGCCAGCCCTGGTATGATCGATGATTGCTCTCAGGCGACTTGGAGAGGCGAATGGATCGCCCTGCACATGGTCAATAATCAGGGTGAGGTGAGGAAACGCGTATTCGCCTTCAATGTCCTTGTAAGCCTTATATCCTTTGCCATCTATGCGTTTTAAGGATTGCTCAAGATCTGCAGGCGTGAGCCTTCGATGCTTCATAACCATGATCCTCATTGTCTGACTCTACACCAGGAGCTCCTGGGGGTCAAGCAGGCGGCCATGGGTGAAAAGCGAGAATTACGCCCATCGATAACTCTGGCTGGCCGATCCGGGTTGCTACTGCAGGATAAGAAAGTCGGGTTTTCAAAATGGAAAATTCAGGTTGGCTGCTTTTCTGTCAGCAGACACGTCTTGACGGAGGCTTTCGAGTTGTGGTGGCTGCCACGCTATTGGGGTTGAGTGAGGTACGCGGTGCTCTGCACGGAGTAGGGTGTGTGGTCTATGGGTCAGTGTACGAGTTGCGAGGCTGCACCAGGTCCCCACCCATTTCCCCGGCGCCTAGGATGAGGTTTTGACATTCGTGCCTACTTGGGGGTAAGATAGTTCGGAGGCAGTATGGCTTGACAGCACGGGCGGGGCTTCTGGCAAAAATCGGACGAAGGGCAGGATAGGTTGTCTGTGCTGGAAAGTGACCCTTTGGATGTGAGGCGTTACTGCAGGCGAGGGTAGCTGCGGAGTACCGTAAACAGGTAAACCTAAGATAGCGACTGACCACTGCATCATACTGGAGAGAAGGTTTCACAATGAGCAGGCTTGATATCTCCACTCTAGAGACATGGCTCTGGGATGCTGCTTGTGCCATCCGGGGTCCCATTGATGCGCCTAAATTCAAAGATTACATCCTGCCTCTGATATTCCTGAAGCGTCTTTCGGACGTCTTTGACGACGAGATCCACCGCTTGGCTCATGAATTTGGTACAGAGCGAAAGGCACTAACGCTTGTAGAGAAGGATCATGGATTGGTCCGATTCTACATCCCGCAGAATGCTCGGTGGGCTAGAGTCAGAAAGCGAAGCTCTGGACTCGGACAGTATCTGACGGATGCAGTCCGTGATGTGGCACGGCATAATCCACGTCTTCAAGGTGTCATCGATCTTGTTGACTTCAACGCCACGGCTGCCGGTCAGCGAATTGTACCTGATGACTACCTGCACCGTTTGATCGACATCCTGTCTCGCCATAGATTGGGTTTGGACGATGTAGAGCCTGACATCCTCGGTCGTGCCTATGAATATCTACTCCGTAAGTTTGCCGAGGGGCAGGGGCAAAGCGCGGGTGAGTTCTATACGCCGCGAGAGGTTGGAATCCTGATGGCACGAATCCTGGAGCCCGGGCCAGGTATGACCGTCTATGATCCAGCCTGCGGCTCGGGTGGATTGCTCATCAAGTGTCACCTGCGGCTGCTTGAGACGCATGGAATCGAGGAGAATGGAAGGCGGAAATTGCCACCAAAGGTTGCCCCGCTTCGCCTTTTTGGGCAGGAAATAAATACTTCAACCTTTGCTATGGCCCGGATGAACGCTGCAATCCACGATATGGAAGCTGACATCCGCCTTGGCGACACTATGCGCAATCCCGCATTCAAGGATGAAAGCGGTCGACTCAAAAGATTCGACCTTGTGACCGCCAATCCAATGTGGAACCAAGATTTCACCTACGACGTGTATGAGAATGACACCTGCGAGCGTTTCACCTTCGGCATTCCTCCTGCTTCAAGTGCCGATTGGGGGTGGATTCAGCATATGCTTGCCTCGCTTAGTGACAAAGGGCGTATGGCGGTTGTGCTGGATACGGGCGCGGTTAGCCGAGGAAGTGGAAACCAGGGATCCAATCGCGAGCGAGATATTCGTAAAGCATTTGTCGAACACGATCTGATCGAATCTGTGATTCTTATGCCCGAGAATATGTTCTACAACACAACAGCGCCGGGCATCATCCTGGTCGTAAACCGACGCAAAGAAACATAAGGGTGAAATTCTTCTTATCAATGCAAGCAAGCTCTTCGCCAAGGGGCGACCCAAGAACTACCTCGCCGATGAACACATTGCGCAGATGGCATGCCTCTACCATGAGTGGAAGGTCGAGGATAGTCTCTCGGCGATTATCACAAATGAGGAAGCCGCCCGCAACGATTACAACCTCTCGCCCAGCCGGTATGTGGCTACTGACGAACAGGAGGAGGTGCTACCCCTGGAGGAGGCGGTGGTGCTGCTCAAAGAGGCGGAGGAGGAGCGTGCCGAGGCGGACAGAAAACTTGGCACGATACTAAAGATTCTTGGGCTAGAGACATAGTCATAACTAGGAGGGCTGCGATGGTTGAGGTAAGTAGTGCAATAGGCCGGTTAAGCCAGTATCTTCGGAAGGCTGAGCGCATCGCCGAATTTCAGGAACTCATTCGTGCGAAGGATGAGGTTCTTGCACGCTATCAGCCCATCTTTAGCAGCGCGCGAATTAGTCAACTTGATGAGGAAAGCTTCCGTTCATTTCTCTATTTCGAGAACAACAAGCACTGGACTGGACTCTACCGCCAAGGAAACCGCCTGACTCAGAACATGGATACCCTACGGCACGCCTTGGGAATGCTTCTTGACGAGAGGAGGCCACTCGCAGACCGTTTCGATGACGCACTGGGTCAGGTCAAGGGATTGGGCAAGGGGCTAGCTTCGGCAATTCTGCTCGTTGCTTACCCAGATCGCTACGGTGTGTGGAACAATGTTGCAGAAAGTGCGATGAAGGCTCTCAGTGTTTGGCCTGACTTTGGCTGGGGCACGACACTCGGACAGAGGTATGAGAGACTGAATGCTCTACTGACCGAGATAGCGTCAGGCTTGGGCGTCGATCTTTGGACCCTGGATGCTCTGTGGTGGGCGGTACTGAGAGCAGAGGAGGGCGGAGTAGCGGAAGGAGAGGAAGTACTCGTTGGTGAGGCTGAGGGGAGCGTATTTAGGTTGGAGCGGCATCTGCACGATTTTCTGGTAAATAACTGGGAGATGACTGACCTCGGCAGGGACTGGCAAATCTATGGCGAGTCAGGTGATGAGACGGCAGGCTATGAATATCCCACAGCCGTGGGTCGCATCGACATTCTTGCCAAGCATAGGACGAAACCAGCGTGGCTGGTGATAGAACTCAAGCGACACCGCGCGTCTGATCGAGTCGTGGGTCAATTGCTTCGATATATGGGCTGGGTGAAGCGCCACCTTGCTAAACCGAATGATGAAGTTAAGGGCATAATTATCACCCCGGAGATAGACGAGAGTCTGCGGTATGCATTGGTGGCAGTGAAAGGTCAGGGGATCACGCTGATGCGGTATCGTGTAGAATTTCACCTGGAATCCGCAGAAGGAGTGGCATGAGGGGGTGGGCACCACTTTAGACAAGCATTTCCGATGCAGCAGCAAATGCGCAAAATTGGCGCAAACGGCGGCGACAAAGCGGTTGGCCAAGGGAAGGGAAGAACCCCGTGGTTGAACAGAAGAATCAGCAAGCGGTGCATATTGTCGAAATACCCAGCAGATGGGGTATCTATGATTGGCATTTGCTTGGCGGTAAATCCACACCCTGACAGGGGGGTGAGCATGATGCCTGAGCACCGGACCGTAACGCAGGAGAGCGGATTGTTGCCTGTGGGCTATCGCATGACCGAGCTCGGTCCTTTGCCCGAGGAGTGGCAGGCGGTGCTACTGCCAGACGCGGACGAGGAGCGGGCGCCGGCCGATCATCTGTTGAACGATGTGCTTGCTAGGTCCGGGTTTCCCGTACCAATGGTTGAGCTACAGGAGCTCGAAGCCCTCAACATAAGGGGCATCCTTGATAAAGAGGTGTAGGGATGAGTTCTCAAGTTTCGTCCGGAGGGGCGGCTGCCGCTGGCGGTATGGATTTCCAGCACCGCGTAGCGGCCTGGGTAGCCGTACACATCTTGGCTGAGAAAGGTGCAACTGCTCCTTGGGATTTGCCGGCAGACACCACGCTTGATTGGCTCCGATGCGAAACCGAACAACCCGTGGATGACCTGCTTATCGGGTGTTCGAATGGTGGGCTCGTTTACGCCCAGATCA
>JALGWB010000037.1 GCA_025774405.1 bacterium | reverse complement strand
GAAGGGGCAATGCCCAATGCATTCTCCGCAGCCATTGCACAGGTCCTCATGAACGAATGCAATGACCGGAGCTATGTCATACTTCCCCTTATTCATGAGCCTAATTGCCCTTGAAGAAGCGGCGCTCGCCTGAGCCACTGTGTCAGGAATATCCTTAGGACCTTGTGCACATCCGCAAATGAACACACCATCTGCAAGGGTATCAACAGGTCTGAACTTGGGATGTGCTTCTTGAAGGAAGCCATCCGGGCTCTTTGCTAGTTTCAAAATCCTAGCGATTTGCTTCGTCCCTTCGCCAGGCAACAGGCCAACTGAAAGCACCACCAGATCGAAATCCGTCTCAATAATCTGGCGTGTAAGTGTGTCTTCCACTTTTAGAGTGACCTTCCCATCACTGGAACTACTATTGACTTCGGCAACTCGTCCTCTAATGAACTTGACCCCTGTTCTCTGCGCTCTCTTATAGTACTCCTCGAAGCCTTTGCCGTATGCCCTGAGATCGGTGTAGAATACGTAAACATCTCGCCTGGGATCGGAGCGCTTGAGCAGCTGAGATAATTTGGTAGCATACATGCAGCAGATTCTCGAGCAATGCTCGTTTCCGACTTGTTCATCTCTCGATCCAACACACTGAATGAATGCAATCCTCTGGCCTATAGGCCTTAATGGCTTGCCTTCTGACGCATGCACTATGAGGCGCTCCATATCGAGGGCAGTGATCACATTTCTTGAGTGCTCAATTCCATAGACCTTCTTGCCCCTTGCATCGAAGATATCAAAACCGGTGGCAACAATAATTGTATCCACTATGAATTTCACTCGTTCAGGGGTGTCATCATAGTTTATCGCATTGGGCTCACAAACCTCGGAACACTGCTCGCATGCCATAGGGAAAAGCCCAAGGCATGCCTGATCATCAAGGACAAAGCTGTGTGGCACTGCTATAGGTGACGGCAGGTATATGGCCTTCCTGGAAGTGAGCCCCTCTTCATATTCATTAGGAACCACTACAGGACAAACCTCGGTGCACTTGCCACATGCTGTGCATCTTTCAGTATCGACGTATCTCGGTTTCTTGATGACGGTCACCTCGTAGTTGCCAAGATACCCGGTTATTTCTTCTATTTCTGTGAAGGTTAGCAGCTCTATGTTTGGATTGGCTGGGACGTCTGCCATCTTGGGTGAGAGTATGCATGCTGCACAATCTTCGGTGGGGAAGGTCCTAGAGAGTTTAGCCATTTTGCCACCTATTGTTGGCTCTTTCTCCACAAGATAGACCTTGAATCCTGCATCAGCCAGATCGAGTGATGCCTGAATGCCAGCAATACCACCCCCCACCACTAAAACCCTCTTTCCGATGGGCATAGTCCTTTTTGCCAGTGCCTCATCCAGCCTAGCTTTTGCTATGGACATTGCCACAAGGTCTTTGGCCTTCGCAGTCGCGGCTTCAGGAAGGTTGAAGTGCGGCCACGCGCATTGCTCACGGATGTTAGCTATCTCCAAGACATATGGGGACAAGCCTGCCTTCTCAACCGTCGCCATGAAAGTGTTCTCGTGAAACTGCGGTGAACAAGCGGCAATAACGACTCTATCCAATTTGTGGTCGGTGATGTCATCCCATATCATCTTCTGACCAACCTCGGAGCACATATGCGAGTAATCCCGTACCAAGACGACATCCGGTTGATTTTCTGCGAGTGATGCCACTGCCTGAACGTCAACAGTATCAGATATATTCCCACCGCAGTGACAGACGTATACGCCGATTTTCATTGTCGACTCCTTCTGTTTCTACCCGTCCATCAAACGATAGGACAAAGGGTCCAATTATGTGGTTTTCCTGCGAAGCCACTTGTCAATTCCTTCCGCAGCCACCTTGGCATCGGCAATGGCAGTGACGGCATCCAAGTTGAGATTGACTATATCACCACCGGCAAAGATGCCAGGGATTGTCGTCATCCCATTTTCATCGACCTTGACCTTTCCCCAAGGGGTGAATTCGAGCTTTTCAAGGATCTGTTGAGGAATGAAAGAGAAATCAGCTCCTTGGCCAATCGCTTCGATCACCATGTCCCCTTCGAGGAACATCAGCTCATCCTCGTAGAAAGTAGGGTTGAACCGCCCCGTCTCATCAAACACTGCCTTCACCTTCATGCAAAGGAGGCCTTGCACTTTACCGTCTGCGACTTTGATTTCCTTAGGCCCCCATCCGGGGTTGAATCGGATTCCTTCTGCCTTCGCGTCCTCGATCTCTTCCTTGGTTGCTGGCATCTCATCCCAATCTTCCAGAGACACGATCTTGGTTACCACCGCTTCATTGGGATACTGTATATGCTGCAAGCGCAGCGCTACTCTAGCAACGTCGATGGCCACGTTTCCACCACCGATAACGATCACTTCCTTGCCCACCTTCACAGGTGTGCCAAGCTTGCTTTGCTCGAGGAAGGGGAGTGCCAAGTGCGCTCTGTCGCTATTCGTTACCTTCGTAGATCGACTGACTCCTGTCCCTACGCCAACGAAGACAGCGTCGTAGCCCTTCAGAATGTCTTCGAAGAGCACATCCTTACCTACTGTTGTATTGAATCTGAATTCGACCCCCAGAGAGGCAATGTAATCGACATCCTTATCGATGGCTTCAAGTGGTAGTCTATAAGGCGGCGGTCCGACACGCAGTGTCCCCCCACCACCAGGCAAGGAATCGAAAACCACGACTTTGTGGCCCTTCAAAGAAAGAAAATAGGCAACTGAGAGTCCGCTTGGACCTGCACCTATTACTGCAACTTTCTTGCCACTAGGTTCAGCAGTCTTCTGGTCGAGGGCAACTTGATAATCGGTGATCGAATCAGCAACGAATCTCTTGAGCCACCTTATGGCTAGAGGTTCGCCCCTAATGCTCAGGGAACATGCCTTTTCGCAATGCTTCATGCATATTCTGCCACAGATGGATGGTATCGGATTATCCTCAAATATCTCTCTGAGCGCTTCGGCTGGCTGATCTTCATAGATTGCCTTGATATAATCCGATATTTTCATGTGAGCAGGGCATGCTTCCTCGCATAGCTTGCACTCCAGGCATCTTGAGGCTTCGGCTCGTGCTTCCTGGCGGTCATATCCCAAGACCTGCTCTACGAACGATAGTACCCTCTTGTCAGGTTCTACCTCATTCATAGGTACACGTTGGGGATCGAACAGAGCAAAGTTTAGATCGGGACCGAAGCCCTCATAATCTTGCCTGCGATGGGTAAGGCTTGCCTTGAATATAGAGTATTCCTCGATAGGGTAAAAGTGCTCGTGATCCGTCTTGTCATCTTGGGGCACGAAGACAAAGGTCTTCGGATCGAAATGAATATGGAAATAGTCCCTCGATAGCCTCAATGAACCCGCTGGGCAAATATCGACGCACAAGCCGCAGAAGCAGCACCTGCCGTAGTCCAGCTGCGGACGTTCGTTTTTCATACCAGGCTGAGGTTGTATTTCGGCTATTTCCACCATATTGATAGCTTGGTTCGGACAGATTTCGGCACAATTGCCACAGCCTGTGCACTTCTCCCAATCGTTGAGATGGAACCCCCGATATCTCGGCGCAGGCTCCTTGGGTTCGAAGGGATACCGCAGGGTCTGCGGTTTCCTGAGCACAAAGCCAATCGTCTTCAATGGCCTGAGGAGGCTGCCCGTTCCCCTTTCCTTGTTCTGTTTCATCTGTCTATCTCCGGCGCCACAACGTATAGGCTGATCATAATGTTCCCGACATCGGCGATGCTTGCCCCTTGAAGCAGTTTCTCCAACAAGATGAGGCCATTTGTGTATGAAGGTGTTCTGAAATGTACCCGGTATGGCCTCTCTCCACCATCGCTTACTAGGTAGAGTCCCAGCTCCCCTCGCGATGATTCACATCTTACATAGGTGTCACCAGGGGGTATTTTCCACTTGAAAGGATTCGGTATGCGATTGTAAACAGGTCCTTGAGGCATAGCTTCAAGCAGCTTGAATATCATGTGGACACTTTCGATCATTTCATCCCTTATCACTAATATCCTTGAATATGCGTCACCATCCTCTCTCACGGGCACATCCCACTCCACTTTGTCGTAGGCGGCATATGGCGCTACCTTCCTTATGTCGAACTTCAAGCCGGTCGCTCTCAGGGTCTGCCCAGTGGCACCCAGCTCCTTTGCCTCTTGCTGGGTAATCCTCCCTATTCCCTTTGATCGCTCATAGAAAATGCGGTTATCGAAGAAAGCAGTATTGTAGTCAGGTACGCAGCTTCCTATGGTATGAAGTGTCTCGACTATTCTATCTTCGAAGCCTTTGGGAAAATCGCGCCGAACCCCTCCAGGCCATATGAATATGTTGTATACCCTTCCACCAGTCAGCTCCTCCAGGAGGTCGAGGATAAGGTCTCTGTGATACATTGCCCATTGTGCCACAGTATCGAATCCGAGCATGTTTGAATAAGCCCACAGACCAAAAAGGTGCGAGCTCACCCTGCAAAGTTCCAGGTAGATGCTTCTTACATAGTGTGCCCGTTCTGGCACCTCTATCTGCGCCAGACTCTCCACAGCCATGGAATAGATCATCTCCATGGAGCCTGACTCTATTACATTTATCCTGCAGACCATCGGAAAGTTCTGTATCCAAGTTCTGTACTCCATCAGTTTCTCAAAGCCCCTGTGGAGAAAGCCTGGATTCGCTCGTGCCTCTAATATGCGATCGCCTTCAACCTTGAGGGTAATACTGAAATTGCCGACCATGCCTAAGTGTTGAGGTCCGAAATAAAGCTCGAGCTCCCTTGATGATCCGCTCGTCTTATTCCCCGAAGTGCCGTTCATGTGCCGCATCCTTCCCCAGGTACTTCTTCAAGACGATCTTACCCATTTCCTGGTGTTTTACCTTCGACGTGACGATGCGCCCCATATTGGTCATCATGCGTATTCGCAGTCCTGGCTGGGGCGGACAAAGCCTCTCGGACACCCATCCTATCAACAGTCCTGCCCTATCCTTCCTCATCACCGATGGCTGGAATGCTACCGAAGACATCCTCGACATATCTCCTAGTGTCAAAATCTTTCCGAAATGGTGGAATTGGATACTGCCTTTCGAGAAAAAGTGGTGTCAGTCTTCGGTGACCATCAAAGTGAATTCCGAATAACTCATGTATTTCCCGCTCATAAGGCTCCGCATTCGGATAGATGTTGATGACGGATTTGAATGTAGGCTTGTCTCTGGGAATCATAGACTTTACTACCAGAATCAGCTCACCCGGGACCGCATCCTCACCAGTATCTTCAGCGTAGCTTGTAAGTATGTAAACGAGTTCAAACGCATGCTTATCTATGAGGTCCACTGCGGATAGGAGCGCAAGATGACTGAATCCCCTGTCCTTGAAAAACCTGAGGAGCGCAATGGTCTGTAAAGGATCAACCACTACTGTAATACGTCTGTCTGCCTCCGAAGTTACGGAGACGCCCTTGAATGTCGCTTCCAATTCCCGTTTCAGTTGCTCAATCACATTCGCCTCCTTCTGTGTGCTCGCCTATCGGATACAGTGGAGGCCATTCCAACTTACCAAGAGCCAGCTCTTGGTTTCGCCTGTAGGCTCGGTAGTACTTCTTGTACCTCTCGTAACCATTTGCCATTCCTTTGTCGATAAGTGTCCACAGATGCGTCACAGCAACGAATATCGCCTCTGGCCTCGGCATACAGCCGGCTATCCAGCCATCGATCGGGATGTACTTATCCAAATGTTTTATGGTGTTATAGGAATCCCAGTACATTCCGCCGTTTATTGGACATGAGCCGAACGCAACAGCGTACTTGGGTTCATACATTTGCTCATAGGTTCTGATGATCGCCTTCAGGGTTTTCACTGAGACATATCCCGTTATCAGGAACAGGTTTGCCTGTCTAGGCGTAGCTACTGGTATGACACCGAATCTCTCCGCGTCCCATCTCGCCGTTATTACGGGCGGTACTTCAATTATGCCGCAGCCGGTGCAAAAGTATATCGCATGCAAGGAGTACTTATTTGCCATCTTAGAAGGCTCTTTGAACCACTTTGCAATTTGATTTCTGTCCAACTCTTAGCTCCTCCCAATTGTGACTATTATCAGCCCCGCAAGGGCCAATGCTGTTGGCCACTTCCAGAGATATCTGATAGCCTGTTCGATCCTCAGCCTTGGAAATGCAGCATGAATGAATAGCACAAGCACGAATACGATCAGCATCTTCACGAAAAAGGTGATCGGATTTCCTGCGCCACCGAGGAACAGGTTTACAAAAAGAGCAATGTCGATGAAGAGCAACAGAGCATGCTCAATCGTTGCCATCAGCAAATATTTGCCACCGTATTCAACCAGAGGCCCAGAAGAGATCTCTTGGGGAGCGGTGCTCACATCGAATGGTCTGAACCCCAACATGGCAGGCAGAATGAGAAGGTACGAAACTCCTGACAAGAATAATGGAAGGGAGGCGATTGACCACCCTATGTCTCTTTGAGCCTCTACCACCTGGACAATGGAAATCGTGTTGTAGTGAGTCATAACCGTCAACAACACCAGGAGGAAGGGCACTTCGTATCCCAGGGCAAGAATCAACTTTCGGGATATCCCGATACTGATGTTGGGATTGGCACCCTGTCCTCCCGACAGGGCAATACCCATGGGTGCCAGGAGCATAACGTAGAGAACCACAAGTAGACCACCACTCCCACTGAGAGGGCAGATGGAGCCGAAAGGCAGGAACAGAACAACGACTATGGACCCCGCCAGGGACATAATCAGCCCCACAGCGAACACCGGCCCATGCGACACGCTCTTCTGATAGAAGAACCTGATCATATCAATAACCGGCTGAACGAGCGGAGGTCCATAGCGCCATTGTATCCTAGCCGTGATCTTCCTCGCTAGCCCCAGGAAGAACACACCTATCGCAAGGGCAACAAGGGGATACAAGACGAATTGCAGGATTCTTCCTACCATGGTCTCCACCTAAGCTGCACAAGAATCAGGCTTGCAAGGAACAGGATGATATAGGTTACATAGCTGCCTACGTCCCCCGTATAAATGCGCCTTACTGCACCACAAGATTTCCTAACAGACCCCGCCAGCGCTGTGTAGAATTCATCTACCACGTCTCTCAAGTAGGGTCTGAGCATTGTGAAGAGAGGCTCGTAGAATCCTGCTGTGTAATGATACTTATCCTTAGGCACATATGCACCAGCAGCATAGTTATCATCTTGAGCAACGACCACCGATTTGGCAGCACGGTGGAAGAGCACCCATACGACGGCGCTGACTACCACTATAGCTGCAAGCAGGTTCATTGTGTTTAACGTACCCGTCTCAGAAGTGAATCCCCAGATGGTCACGTCCAGAGATGAGAAACCGAGCCATGTGCAAATTTTATTGATCACTCTTAGAGGAATACCTGGAAGGATTCCAAACAAAACGACGGCTGACGAGAGCACTGCGATAGGCAACTGCATGCTGAATGGCGACTTCTCGAGGTGCTTGTATTTCTCAGGAAGTTGACCAAGGTACATATTATGGAGGAACTTATAGACTGACAGTATAGTTCCCCAGGTCCCTATCAGTGCGGCGAATGCTAAGAAGGGATGTCCTTCGAGAATCAATGCCTTATACATCATCCATTTTGAGACAAACCCATTAGTCAAAGGTAATCCGATCAGTCCGGAGATGCCCAGGAGAGCGCCAACAAATGCAACGGGCATTCTTGCAACGAGACCGCCCAGAGAGTTGAGATCCCTCACACCACCAGTCCTGTACTGGACCGCGGCCACACTCATGAAAAGAAGGACTATACATATTGCGTAGTTAAGAGTGTGGAAGATTCCCCCAGCAAGAGCCAGACTGTTTGCAGTAGCCACGCCAAAACCGATACCCAAGACCATGTATCCGCCCTGCCCGATCCCGTGCCACGCAAGCAGCTGTTTGGCATCGTTCTGCAGCATGGCGATAAAGGTGGGCACAACTATGGTAAGCGCTCCAAGCCAGGCAAGGACGTAGTTGAATTTGAGCACATTTGAACCCAGCCCGGTACCCCCAATCATCCCTCCTACGACGTAGGTGATCAGAAGAAAGCCGTATACACCCATTCGCGTGAGCATCCCAGATAGTACCGCCGTGAATGGGGAGGGAGCCTCAGCATAAGAATCGGGTAGCCAAGTATGCAAGGGCATAATGGCATTCTTAATCCCGAAGGCTATGCCGAAAATAACCAAGACAAACAGGACATAGCCCGGAGAAGCGGTGGCAAGACTAGAAGCGATTTGCGGGATGAGTAGGGTGTCAAAGGAAACGTATAGCGACAGGATCCCTGCAAGCATAGCAACTGAGCCAATGATTGACATGATGATGTACTTCATGCCGGCATCCAGCGCTCGGTGCTGGTTGTAGCTTATCAACAAGAAAGTGCACCAAGACATCATTTCCCAGAAGATGTAGAAACTTATGAGATCACTTGACAAAACGATCCCTAGCATTGCCGCATTGACCATGAGCATCATTGAGTAGTAGAAGTCAGTCCTTTCTCTGTCCCTCATGTACCTCAGCGAGAAGATGATAGACAGAGCACCTAAGGAGACTATCGCAATAGCGAAGAACCAAGAGACTGCATCCAGCCTAAAACTGAGATTCAGGCCCAGGAAGCCCCAATAGAAACTCTCCTGCAAACGCCTGCCATAAAGGCAGGCAAATATGGCAACCAGTGCTAGCGATATGGCGACGGCGGCTCCATCCCTGAGCTTACTGGAGATCTTACCGAATATATAGGTAAGAAAGGCTCCCCCAAAGGCGATCAGCAGTATCAATTGTGGATTCATCCTAGTACATTCCTGATATAGTCAACCCTGTTCAAGAGCTCTGCGGCGGCAGAGTTCAACAGACCAGTTATGAACTTGGGGTATATGCCGATACCCACGATCAATATGACGAATATGACAATGGGAATCAGAGCAACAGCTGGGACTTGCTTCCTCGCGATGTTGGTGTTTCCATCCTTGAAGTAGAGTACCTGGACAACTCTGAAGAAATAGGCAGCCTCGATTACCGTGCCCAGCAAGGCACCTCCAATCAGCACAAAGAATAGGCATTCCTTAGTTGCCAAAGCCGCTCGAACGATCAATAGCTTGCTGGGAAAACCCGCGAAGGGTGGCAGCCCTATCAGCGAAAATGCCCCTATGGTAAAAGCCAAACTGGTGATGGGCATTCTCTTACCGATTCCTGCGAGGGCTGATATGTCCAAAGAATGTGTTCTATAAGTCATATAGCCCACTGTCAGAAACAGCAGTGCCTTGGCGAGGGTGTGGCTCACCAGCTGGAACAGACCACCAGCCACTGCATACGAGCTAGCCATAGCCAGCGCAAACAGGATCAAACCCATCTGGCCTATGCTTGAATAGGCGAGCATCCTCTTGATGTTGTTCTGACCCAGAGCACACATTTCTCCTACCAGCAGCGTCAGAATGCCCAGGACCGCCAGAAACATGAGGAAGTTCGATGTAGAATCTATGGACAGACCAAAGATGGTGAACACAACTCTGGCAATGGCATAGAGTCCTACTTCAATTGCTATACCAGACAGAATCGCGCTCACTGGCGATGGGGCAGATGAATGAGCATCGGGCAGCCAACCGTTCAATGGAAACATGGCTGCCTCTACACCCAGTCCCGAAATGATAAGAGCCATTGGAACAAACACTGGCAGAGAAGTGGGTGATTGCAGTGCCTTGGCGATATCAGCCATGTTGAGAGTACCGAAAAGACCGTAGAGTAAGCCTATGCCTATGAGCAGAAGGCTCGAGCCAACCGCACCCTGAATCAGGTATTTCACCGCAGACTCAATCCCAGCTTTGTCTCCTGCATATGCCACCAGGGCATACGAGGAGATGCAAAGGATTTCGAAGAAGACAAATAGATTGAATATGTCACCTGTCAGGACCACGCCAGTGGCACCAGTTAGGAGCAGCAGGAAAAGCATATGATACCGGTCGGTAGCCCCCTCTCTTATGTAGTCAACAGCATAAATGGAGACTAGCAACCCCACGAAGGCTACGATAGCCGACAAGAGAATACCTACCGGGCCAGCAACAAGATTGATAGAAAACCCTGGCTGCCATCCACCAATGGAAACCACAACCGGATTCTCCAGTGCCCTAGGCAACAGTAAAAGGGAGACTACGATGTTGAAGCAAAGAGGGATCGGCGGAATGTACTTGGCTATCTTCTTTGAGAGAAGTGACAGAATCGGGATCAAGAATGCAAAGCCTAAAGGTACCACTATAAGCAATACAGGATTTACCATCTTTGCTCAGTTATCTTTCTAAGATCGAGTGTGCCGTAGTGACGGTACAATCTGATTGCCAGTGCAAGTGCCAGCGCCAGAACCGCCACGCCGATCACGATTGCCGTCAGAACCAATGCCTGAGGTACAGGATCAACCATAGGCTGAGCCCCTTGCTCAGCTCTCGTGTAAATTGGAGCTGTTCCCCTTGCCAAGTATCCCACAGAAATCAGGAATAGATTCACTCCAGTATCGAGGATAGCCAATCCGACGATAGCTTTGATGAGATTGCGCTTCACAAGAATAGTGAAAAGACCTATCAGGACGAGACCAAATGCCCCAACATAGAAAACGTAGTTCTCTAAGAATGTCATTTCGTTTCCTCTATCAAGTTGTCAATTATCCCGGCGAGCTCTGACCCCACTTTGAATCCAATGGCAATGTAGATTATCGGGATGATTCCTGCGCTCAGGAGACTGTACGGTCTCCCATTGGGCAGGATGCGGCTAAGGAAGTATCCTCCGACCGCCAGGCCTATCAAACCGGTCGTCACGAATACCAACCCTGCCAGAGATTCAACCGAGCCAAATAGCCTCTTGCTTATTCTCCGCTCACGTCCACCCAGGTATGTCAAGACAAAAGCCGAAGCGATGACCACCCCCCCTTGGAACCCTCCGCCTGGGGTCAGGTGCCCATGGACGAAGATATAGGTTCCACAAAGCAGGATCAGGGGGAAGATGACTACGCAAGCGTTTCGCAGAACAAAACTAGCCGGCTCTCTTGGGAAGCCCTGCTGTCCTGCAATCCCCAGAACCGCTGCCACTCCTACGGCGGCGATGAACAGAACTGTAACCTCACCGAGGGTGTCAAATCCACGGTAGATC
>JALGWB010000036.1 GCA_025774405.1 bacterium | reverse complement strand
TGTCGGGAGGATGACGAATATAGAAATCCAATCTGAACTCCAGGATAGGCTGGGATTGTAAGTCGTCTTCGAGAATGATGCAAACTGTGCAGTGCTCGGGGAATACTGGCGAGGTGCTGCCAGGGGTGTCAACAGTGTCTTCATGTTTACACTTGGGACCGGTATCGGAGGCGGTTTAGTGATCGACGGTAACCTCTGGAATGGTCGCAGCGGTATCGCCGGCGAGGTCGGTCACACCATCGTGCAGATCAACGGGCCTCGATGTGCATGTGGAAATCGCGGATGCCTCGAAGCCCTGGCCAGCGGAACGGCCATTGTCCGCAACTATCAAGAGCGAAAGCGTATGAAACAATCCCTTACTGCAAGACAGGTGGTTGAACGTGCCAGGAAGGGCGATATGGTAGCTGCCTCGGTGGTGAGGCAGGCAGGTGAAGCGCTTGGTGTCGGCATTGCCAACGTTTTCCACCTTGTCAATCCTGCCTTGATTCTCCTCGGTGGAGGTGTAAGCCGAGCAGGTAAGCTACTCATTCAGCCGGCCGTTGGCAAAGCTCGGAGTCTCATCAGACCTGCTCTTCGAAGGTATCTGCGGATTAGGCGTGGTCAACTCGGTGATGATGCTGGTGTGCTGGGAGCTGCCTATCTGGGCTTCAGGTCTATCGGTTTAGATGTTCATGAAACTCTTTGACACGCGGCATCTTTTGGTGCAACCTCGGAGTGAGAGGTGACAGCGGAGTGGACATATTCGAGAAACTCAAAGCGACTCACCATGAGCAGGTGATGTTCCTGCGTGAGCAGGTGTCAGGGCTTAGAGGGATTGTTGCAATTCATGACACCACACTGGGACCCGCGATAGGTGGCGTGCGGATGTGGGACTATCAAACCGAGGAGGAGGCTGTTGAGGATGCCTTGAAGCTGTCACGTGCGATGACGTACAAAGCTGCAGGCGCAGGTTTGAATTTCGGAGGCGGTCAAACCGTCATTATCGGTGACCCGAGAAAAGACAAGTCGGAAGCTCTCTTCAGGGCACTTGGCAGATTCATAGACAGTCTCGGTGGCAGATACATTGCAGCTGAAGGTGTCGGCACAACATATGAGGATATGGACTATATCAGAATGGAGACACGCTACGTTGTTGGCATACCGAGTTCAAGAGGAGGTAGTGGCGATCCATCTCCAATGTGTGCTTATGGAGTCATCAGAGGTCTTGAGGCCTGTCAAGTCTTTCGAACAGGTAGTGACAACCTTGCCGGGCTGAAAGTCGCTGTCCAGGGTGTCGGCAAGGTTGGCAGCATAATTGTCAAGTTGCTCCTTGAGCGCGGTGCAAATGTCACCATTGCCGACGTCGATAGGGATGCAATCGAACGCGTTTGTAAGTCACATGATGTTACTGTTGTCTCACCTGATGAGGTATTCGATGTGGAATGCGATGTCTTCTGTCCATGCGCCCTCGGCGGCATCATTAACGATACCACGGTCAGTCGGCTCAGGTGTAGAGTGGTCGCAGGTGCTGCCAACAATCAGCTGGAGGAACCGCGCCATGGTGATCAACTTCATGAGCGCGGCATTCTCTACGCTCCCGATTATATTATCAATGCCGGAGGTCTCATCAATGTGACCGATGAGATCTATGGATATGATGAAAAGCGTGCTCTGAGGAAAACTGCTGCAATTCGTGATGTGCTCTACCGTATCCTGGTTTCATCGAAGGAAGAAAGAATCCCAACCTATAAAGCTGCTGATCAACTTGCCAGGCAGAGAATTGAGAAAGTCGGCAGAGTGCGCCGTTCCTATGTTTCCTCTTGAGTTTCGGCAGCTATCGGATTGGATAAGGTTCCAATTCCCTCGATTGATATCTCGACCACATCCCCTGATCTGAGGAAGACCTGCGGGCTTCTGAAAACGCCGACACCACTCGGTGTTCCAGTGGAGACAATATCGCCTGGAAGAAGTGTTATGTGGCGTGTAATAAAGACTATGATCTCCTCAGGCTTAAAAATCAGATTCGCCGTTGAGCTTGATTGCATTGTCACTGAATTGACTCTGGTCGTGATTGCCAGGTCAAGTGGATCCTCTATTTCCTCGGGTGTTACCAGCCAGGGCCCAATTGGGCAGAAGGTATCAATGCTTTTTGCGCGAAACCACTGCTTTTCCTTGAACTGGATCTCTCGTTCAGTCACGTCGTTGAGACAGCAATATCCAAATATAGCCTTTTTGGCTGAGGTCTTGGTGGCATTGCGTATCGTTTTTCCAATCACAAAGGCGAACTCACCTTCAAAGTCGACCTTGATTGAGCCAGCCGGAATGATGATCGGGTCACCCGGTCCAACAATAGCTGTTGGGGCTTTGGCAAACAGAAGTGGCGCCTCCGGAATGTTTGCCCCCTGTTCCTCGGCATGATCACGATAATTGCGTCCGAGGCAGATGATTTTGGATGGATTTCTCACAGGTGGGCAGAGCCTGACCTCCCCAAGACTGGCCCAGCACTGAAGAGGGAATTCAGCGCGGCGCTCGTGTTTTGCTCTTATCGCATCTTCAAGGCGCTTGAGAGGATCAATCCTTTCAGATTTTAAGATCTCAATGGCACTTGACGGCAACGGTTCTGTGTCGAGGAAGGTTGAGCAAGCCTCTATGTCATAGACGATTTCATCGATTAGCAAACCGCAACGTTCCTCATGATTGCGACGATACGTCAGGATCCTCAAGGCAACTCCCCATCAATGTTTTTGCATTTGCAATTGACATCAGTCTCCATTACAATATCTTGCGCTCATGCTAGATTTCAAGTGGAAACTGGAGCGGCAAGATGGAGTTAGTTGACATAGGCATGTGCTTCGTTTGCGGCAGCCGGAATTCTGGTGGACTCCATGCTGAGTTCGTAATTGACAGTGAGCAAAGGATCTTAACCGGCTCATTCATACCTCAAGAGGTTCACCAGGGCTATGGCGGGATTATGCATGGTGGTCTGGCTGCATGCCTTCTCGATGAGGCAATGGTCAAGCTGTTGTGGGAGATTGGCATACCCGCAGTGAGTGCATCCCTCGAAATAAGGCTCAAGAAGCCTATAAGGATCGGTCAGAAGGTGGTCATCAAGGGCTGGATAGAATCCGATCGAGGGCGCTTGATCAAGACTGCGGCTCGGCTGGAGACAGAGGAAGGCAACATTCTTGCCGAAGGCACTGGTGTTTGTGTCAGAGTGTCACCAGAGGGGGTGTGACGTGAGTCACAGGACTGGAAGCTCTACAGTGCGTTTCCGCGATATTATCAGGCTGGCCCGCAGCGTGAGCAAGACCCGGCGACCGCGGGTAGCTGTCGCAGGTGCTGACGATCCAGTAGTGCTTGACGTGCTCTGTGATGCATCGGCGCAGGGCTTTGCCGCACCGCTCCTCTATGGCAGGCAGAGCAATATCCAGCAGCTTGTCAAGCGCCAGCGGCTTTCGCTCAAGGGCTGTGAGATCGTAGATGTCGATGATCCTAGCGATGCGGCCAGGCTAGCCGCTCAGGCTGCCAGCTCGGGCACAGCAGATGTTCTGATGAAGGGCAATGTAACGACTGCAACCATCATGAAGGCAGCGCTGGATAAAGAGATCGGCATAAAGACTGACAGACTGATGAGCCATGTTGCCATATTTGAAGTTGAGGGCTACGACCGTATAATGTTCATGTCCGATGGTGGAATTGTAATTGAGCCAGACCTCGAGCAGAAGGTTGAGATTGTCAGGAACGCCATCAGTGTGGCCCATGCTCTTGGTGTCAGGCAACCCAGAGTTGCCATTCTATCATCCATTGAGATCGTCAACACACGAATGCGTTCGGCTGTTGATGCAGCCATCATCGCCAAGATGGCAGATCGGGGTCAGATCAAGGGTGCGATAGTCGATGGTCCTTTTGCATTTGACAATGCCATCTCCCCAGAAGCTGCAAAGCAGAAAGGTGTGAGGAGCCCGGTTGCGGGCAATGCTGACATTCTTATCGTAGGACATGCCGATGTCGGTAATGTCCTTTACAAGACTCTGACATATTTCGTTGGCAAACGATGCAAGACGGCTGGTGTCATCGTTGGGGGCATGGTTCCGATGGTGGTTGTCTCAAGAGCTGATACCTACGAGGCACGTCTGAATTCGATAGCTGTCGCCTGCATTCTCTCACAGACAGGCGAATGAAGGTATCAGTTCAATTGCGGCATCATTGGTCATGATCTACTGGAAGGGGACTCGCTCTTGAATGGGAAAGGATTAGGCTGTCTGGGCATCCTGGTTGCCTCACTTGCATTTGCCACAACCAGTCCTGGCCAACCTACAACAGGTGAGATTCCTGAGGAAGTGCCTGTGAGTATGGCCAGTGAGGGCGTCCTTGAGGCGACCATCGATCCCGATTCCTATGTAATCGGTGCAGGAGATGTTCTGGAGATTGGTTTTTGGGGTGAGATCAACCGCAGTGATGCTGTGAGAGTCAATCCTGATGGAACGGTCATCGTACCTCACATTGGTCCCCTGAACGTTGACGGGCTTACGCTTTCACAGGCTCAGAAGCTCATCATCGATAAACTTGCAGCCTATTACAGACGTGACATTCTTTCAGTTTCACTTAACAGGGTGAGAACATTTCAGGTTCATGTCGCTGGCCTGGTTGGAAGGCCAGGCGCCGTTGCGGTGAATGGAGTAACCAGGGTTTCACAGGCAATAGCCTTGGCGGGTGGATTGACCAAGGAAGCTTCCACAAGGAACATCGAGATCAGAAGGGGAAACGAAGTAATACATGTGGATCTGGCACGCTACCTTTATCTGGGAGACAATGCTGCCAACGTGTACCTGAGGGGTGGTGATGTCATCTATGTGCCTGTGGAGGCAGGTAATGTCTGGGTCTATGGTGAGGTCTATCGACCTGGAGGCTATGAGTTTACAAAGGGGGAGACACTTGGTGGCTTGATTGAGCTTGCAGGAGGCTTCGGACCCTCGGCATTACTTGATACGCTTGAGATTCAACGCTTTGACGAAGACGATCCTACCATGTCGTTTTCAATCTCTGTTCCTGCCGATCAGTCTCATCTCGACAGTTTTAAGCTGCAGCTGGGTGATAGGGTTTTCGTGCGTGCCATACCCGACTGGCATCGGGATGCCAAGGTTGAGATAAGAGGTGAGGTGAAATATCCAGGCATCTATGTCATCGAGGAAGGTCAAGCCATGTTGTCAGACCTGATAAGGCGGGCTGGCGGATTCACCGAGAAGGCTTCCCTGGCGGAGGCAACGTTGAAAAGGGGACTCTATGCATCAAGAACCTATCCTGTTGAGGAAGAGCTGAAGGCTCTGAGTAACCTGCAGGATAATCTCAACTACAAGGATAAGGACTTGCTGCGGACGATAGCCCGTGAACCCAAAGGAGCGTTATCTATTGACTTCGAGAGGATTTTCATAGATGGTGACTCAGGCCTCGATGTTCCGCTTTACTCGGGTGACGTGATCGAGGTGCCTCGGGTGAGCAACTTCGTGCGAGTTGCTGGACAGGTTAATAATCCCGGACTTGTCAGATTTGAATCTGGCTATACCTATGCAGACTATATTCGGCTCGCTGGTGGATTCGCGCAAAATGCAGACAGGCGTGGTACTCGCATAATTACAGCCAGGGCGGGCCAGCAATTGACGGTAAGGGGTAGTCAGATCTATCCAGGGGATATCATCTGGGTGCCCAGGAAGCAGGAAAGATCATGGTGGGAAATAACCAAGGATATCATCCAGGTTGTTGCACAGATTGCAACCATCTATGTTGTCATTGACACTATAACAACTCAGTAGGGCAAAGATGGATCAAACCTTAAGCCTATCGCATGTTGTCCTGGTTATCCTGAGGAACAGAAAGCCAATTGCAGTGGTTGTGGTGCTGGCCACCCTGGTTGCAGCAGGGGTTTCACTGATACTACCAAAGTGGTACAGGGCTACTGCCTCAATTCTGCCGCCTGAGATATCCGCCAGCCAGGCACAGTTGATCGGACTCAGGCAGTACGCGGAGTTTGTCCCTTCGCTGATACCAGCGGTTTCTTCACCAGCTGATGTTTATGCAGCAGTCCTTGAAAGCAAGACAGTCGTCGATGCAGTTGTTGACTCGCTGAAGTTGATGGAGGCATTCAACGAGAAGAAGAAGTACAAGGCTGCCAAGCGGTTGCGGAAGCACATGGACGTGGAGGTTGGATTCGACGGACTTGTTAGACTGGAGTATGAAGACAGAGATCGGTATAGGGCAGCTGCAGTTGTCAATGCGCTCATCAACCAGCTGGATCGTTTCAATCGGTCCAGCCGTATCACGACTGCCCGCAGACTAAAGGAATTCATCGAACAGCGTTTGCACGACACCTTAGGTGAGCTTACTATTGCTGAGGAGAATCTCAAGCGCTTCAAGGAAAGAACACGCGCCATTGTCATTTCCGAGCAGACGCGTGTTTCGATCGAGACTGCTGCTGACCTGTTTGCAAGGATTGCGGGACTCGAAGTACAACTGGCAACCCTCAGGGCTTATGCTACTGAGGAGAACCCCGAGATCAGGGAGCTTAAGTCACAGATCAAGGCCCTTAAACGGAAGCTTGCCGAGATGGGCTACTCAACCACTACTGTTGCTGATACGTCTGATATCTTCGTCTTTCCTGATTTCAGCAATGCTCCCAGGCTTGAGCAGCAGCTTGCCGAACTCACCAGGGAGGTTGAAATCAAAACAGCTGTCTATCGAGTACTTAGCCAGCAGTATGAACAAGCACGCATTCAGGAACTGAAGGACACCCCCACCCTCCAGGTTCTCGATTGGGCAAAGCCGCCACCTGTTCACTCACGTCCGAAACGCAAGTTAATCGTGGTGGTCAGTGCCGCCTTTGCATTTTTGTTCTCTTCGTTTATTGTTTTGAAGAGAAGCGGTTTTGAGAAAGCCCGGGGAGTTGATGAGAATCTCAGCGAGATCTCAGCGATCATCGCTGAGGATTTCTCTCGTCTGCTGAAATTCCTGAGAATAGGTCGCCCGGATAAGAAGCATTAGCAGGGGGCGGAGCAGCAATCCTTTGTCGGTTGATGTCATATGGAGAATGCCTTAATCACCCCATCGAAAGCTAAAACAACGGGTGTTCTGTTTGTCATAATCATCTCAATAATCGCTGCATTATTTGCTCTGAAATTCTCCATCTACTTTGCAGTAGCCATATCTGTCATTGGCCTGTTTGCCCTGCTGGTTAAAGACCTCAGGATAATCGTGCCTGTTGTTCTTGTTGCTGGTCCACTTGGACCCAAGTTTCCCATGTCATTTGGCAATCTCTATCTGACCACAGCCATCCTCATCGTCGCTTACATTGCCTGGATATGGCGTGGGTCTTTGCTTAGATCAAGCTTCACTCTTGTCAGAGCATCAACTGCCAAAGCCCTGATTCTGCTTTTCATGATCATGTTTCTGTCAATCCTGCAGGGATTGCCTTACCTCATGGAAAACCCCTCATCGATCCTTAGATTGGTACAATTCTTTATTTACACGTTTTTGTTTATCATAGTACTTCAGCTCGAATTCACCAAACGGCAGATCAAGGCTGCCATTGTGATTGTGCTTGCTGTTGGATTGATTGAGACCTTCATCGGCATATGGCAGCTGGTTACGGCCCCTGGTTTCTTTATGATGTCAGGGACATTTGATTATCGCCATGCCCATCTGGGTGCTCACGAAACATTTGTGGCCTTCATAGCTCTCGGAGCATTGCTTGAGACGAGAAAGTTCAGTCTGGGAGTGATCCTGTCGATTTGTCTTGCTCTCTATCTCTACACAATTGTCTTCTCGTATGCGCGTACAGCATATGTGGCGTTTCCAGTAGGGCTGGCAGCCATGTTCCTGATGCCTTTCCGACGGGGGCGTAAATGTGCTCTCTTGCTGGCATCAATTGCTGTTGCTGTGCTCACGATTGAGATTGTTCCCAGGGAAGTAATCCAGCGTGCCATGTCAATCGTTTACAACGTGTCCATGGAACGTATTGGCGCTTCTTATGGAACAAGGCTCAGACTCTGGAAAACAGGCTTTTACGAATTCACGACCCAGCCGCTTTTAGGACTGGGCCCTTGGGGCTATGGTCTCGCGGATAGTTTCTACGTCAAGATATTAGCTGAGTCTGGAATCCTCGGACTTCTTGCCTACATCTATGTTCTGGTTGCTATTCTATATGACCAGTGGCTCATAGCGAAAAGTGGCATAAGCGACAGCTTTGTCAGAGGAGTGGCGTATGCAATGCTTCCGGCAACGGTTGCCTGTCTCATCATCTACAGCATAGCAGTCGAGATCTTTGCCATGCATCGCTTCATGAGTACCTACTGGATCATTTTTGCCCTCCTTATCAAGTGGGTCGAAAATGAGCGATCATCACAGCTCAAAGCCGCCTGAGAAATTGCGCGTTCTCTACATCGAAACTGGACTAGGGCTTGCGGGGGGTCAGGTTGCCCTGCTTGAATTGCTCGGCAAAATTGATAGACGGCTTGTGCAGGTTTTTGTCTGCTGCCCCGATGGCAGCGAGGTAACTCGCAAGTGCCAGCGAATGGGGATTGAGTGCCACCATCTTCCTCTGGCTTCGAGTCACAAACGTTATTCAACTACCGGCCTAGTACGAAAGATCTCGGATACGATCAGAGGCATTGGCGCTGTCTTCTATCTTTCGAACCTGATACGGAAGCTGGAGATCGATATCGTGCACGCTAACACGTTCAAGGGTGCTGTAGTTGGTGGTCTGGCCGCCAGGCTGGCATCGCGACCACTGATTTTCCATGATCGAACTACGATAGTGCACCCACTCCTTGAAAGGATTGTACAGAATCTGGCAATTCGTGTGATTGCATCCTCACATGCAGTCCTGCCTAAATACCCTGAAAGGTTGCGACCAAAGGTGGAAGTTATCAGCTCGGGTGTTAATACGGACTTGTTCAGTGCTATTAAGCCTGCGCATGAATCTCAAACCGTAGGATTTCTTGGCAGAATCAGTCACGAGAAGGGGCTGGACTTGTTGATCGAGGCTGTGCCTGCAGTTGTTGACAGGATACCAGCTGCCAGGTTCCTCATAGCAGGGACCGCGTTTACTGATGAGGATGAAGTCTATCTTGAGCAGGTCAAAGCCCGTGTGCATGAGTTGGGAATGGAAAACCGGGTAACCTTCCTTGGATATGTAGAGCAGGTGATTGATTTCTTTTCGAGGTTGAGCGTGCTTGCATTGCCCTCGAGGAGAGAGGCGCTCTCCAAGGCTATGCTCGAAGCCATGGCTGCAGGTCTGGCTGTTGTCGCTTTCAAGATCGGCGGGCATGCCTCGTTGATCTCAAATTGGGAAACAGGTGTTCTGATCGAGCCCTTCAGGATATCTGACTATGCCAGTGCCATAGTCAGATTGCTCGAGGATACCCGATGGACACAGACAATCGGTGAAAATGCGCGCAGGCTTGTGATAGACCGCTTTTCGACCGCAGAGACAGCCAGAAGGATTGTGCAGCTCTATCGCACGATTGGACACATTGAGAAGTGACAATGACAAAACACCTGCATCTCATCACGCTGGTTCTGTTGAAGCGTCAACAGCATAATTGGTTTCCGCTTGACCCCTCGATTTGCCCTGCGTAATATATGAATGGTTTCACACTCAAATGCGAGAGTGGCGGAACTGGCAGACGCGCTGGATTTAGGATCCAGTGAGGTTTTCTCGTGGGGGTTCAAATCCCCCCTCTCGCACCATATGGGGGTTTTTGAGGAGCATGGGACAGCAAGAAGACAAATACCTTAAGGAGATAAGCAGCCCTTCGGAGCTGAGGCGAGTGCTCTCTTTTGAGGTACCAAGGGAGCGGGTGGAGGAGGAGATCGAGCAGATTATCAAGGACATAAGAAAGGAGCTGGCTCTGCCGGGTTTCAGAAAGGGTAAGGCGCCCCTCGAGTTGGTTAGAGCGAGATTCTCTGAAACTGCGAAGAAGGAGGCCTTTGAGAAACTTATCCCACTTGCTTATCAGCGGGCTCTTGAAAGGGAAAATCTTGATCCTGTGCTTCCTGGTGAAATAAGCGGAATGGAATATGGTAGCGAAGGGCCACTGCGATTTCAGATTGCAATTGAGCTCTATCCGCGGGTTGTCGTCAAGGATTACAAAGGCGTCAAGGTCACCAAGGAAGTCAAGGATGTTGAGGATGGAGACATTGAAGCTGAGGTTGAAAATCTCAGGCAGAGATTTGCGACATTCGAGAAGATGGAGAAAGAGGCTGAGCCAGGTGATGTTGTCATAATCGATTACTGGAGAGTTGGTTCCGATGGAAAGCCAATCAGGGGTAGCAAGGTGAGCAACTATCCTGTCGAGATTGGCAGTGGTTCTGTGGTTAAGGATTTCAATGACGCACTGGTTGGAATGAAGGCTGGCGAGGAGAAAATGGTCGAGGTGCTCTATCCAGATGATTTTCCCAATGAGGATCTTCGGGGCAAGCGAGCGAATTTTGGGATTGAGCTAAAAGCCGTTGGCAGAAGAATTGTCCCGGAGGCCAATCAGGAATTTGCGAAGATGTTTGGTGCTGAATCGATGGAAGACCTCCGTTCAAAGATAGGGGAAAGCCTCGAGAAATCAAATGAGCAGGAGGCACAAGCTAAAGCAAAACGCCAGATAATGAATACCATTGTGACCGAAAGTGAGTTCGACGTTCCAGATGGTGCTGTTGAGCTTGCTCTTCAGTCTCTGATGAAGTCGTATCGTGAGGAGTATGGTCTGGATCAGGAAGTCGACGAGGAGAAGCTCAAGGAGATCAAGGAGCGACTCCGCCCACTCGCTATCAATATCGTCAAGGAGCAGTTCATCATTGTCGAAATAGCTAGAAGGGAAGGCATTAAAGTCAAGGACGATGACATCAACCTGATCGCCAGGTCAATAGCTGAACGTGCCGGTCTTTCTGTCGATGAGGTGATGAAGCGAGCCAGGGAGAGCGATGAAATTGGTAGATGGAGGCAAGATATTATCAGACAGAAAGTGCTTGATTTCCTTTATGAACATGCGGAAGCTGAGGAATGAAGCTAGCTAGGAGGCAGCCTATGGGGCTCGTACCGATTGTTGTTGAGCAAACAGGACGTGGTGAGAGAGCTTATGACATCTTTTCAAGACTGCTCAAGGACAGGATCATCTTTATAGGTAGTGCAATTGATGAGAATGTTGTGAACCTAACGATTG
>JALGWB010000035.1 GCA_025774405.1 bacterium | reverse complement strand
ATTCAGCCGAGCTCTATGTCGAACTTGCGTCCGTCTATCTTGAAGAGTCAACCACTGAGAGCCGTTACCATGCAATCTCATCGATGAAGCAGGCACTGCGACTGCAACCCGGAAATTCATCTTACCGTGTAATGCTTGCTGAGATCTTCCTGGCATGCACTTTCTGGCACTACGCTGTTGAACAGCTGAAGCGTGCACTTGAGATAGAACCAAACGAAGACAGTGCACATTACCTTCTCGGGAAAGCCTATCTGGAAAGAGCACTCGAAGGGTGGCAGCAGAAGTGGTTCCTGAAAGCCGAAGACCAATTCGCTCGCATACCCAAGATCAGCCGCTGGTATCATGACGCATGTCGGTACCGTGCCCAATCTCTGTTCGACACAGACATGCTTGACTCGGCAATGGCTGTGATGGAAAGCATCGATGAAGATAGTCTCGAAGCAGAAGACATGCTTCTGATCGGCATGATCAATTGGAAGACGGGACAAATAGAACCTGCCTCCGATTGGTTTCTCAAGGCTCTCGACACTATGCCTGCGCCAGAGCGAAAGCGCTACATCTCAATCGATCTAATAGCCACCGGAGCTGAGAAGCAACAACTCCGGATGGATGGAGGCTTGCGACCACAGGACGTCGAGCTTTTTTGGAGGAGCCGGGATCCAGATCCTGCAACGCGCATAAACGAAAGGCTGATTGAGCACATCGCAAGAGTTGCTTTTGCTGACTTCCATTTCTCAGTTCCACGTCTAGACAAACCTGGCTCGCAAACAGCAAGGGGCGAGGTTCTGATAAGATATGGCATGCCACTCAGCTGGTCATACGACCCCTTTGGCACTGGGCTCGTAGCTGATGAAACAGTCATGCCACCGTCTGGACCGGGAGGCAGCCGGATCGGTGTCGAGGTCTTAGGTGAGGGCTACGATCCTGGCATCACCTATCGTTCAAGACCACTCCGGGTATCCAAGCCCACCTGGACCTGGCGTTACGCTGACTTCAGTCTTAATTTTGAGGATACTTTTCTCAACGGCGATTTCGAGTTTCCATAGGAAAGGGACTGGTCTGCCTATGTCTATGCCTATGTCAAGAAACGCCTTCCGGAAATCTACGAATCTCAGATTCGCAAGCATATGAAAGTCGTACTCGATGCCGTAGCCTTCCTCGATACCACTGGACACGAGGCGGTCAAACTCATCTATGGAGTCGATACCAGAGGAGTCCCCTACGTGCAGAACTTGCGCTGGCCTGCTGCCGACTTTCAGATCAACGTTTCAGTGCTTGACAGTCTCTATCAGGATATCATGCGTGATACCTTCCAGACCGAACTACGTGCTGACTCGTCAGCGATCTACCTTGGCCCCCATCCGTTGATTGGAACCTATACAACACGCTTACCACGTGGACAGCATCTTGCTGCAATCTCGCTGGAATCTCAGTCCAATCAAGCAAGAGGTCATGCAACCTCAACTTTTGAGATCCGCAACCTGAGGCAAGGACTTGCCGTCAGCGATATCGAATTGCGCTTTGGCCGCGAGGGACCCCCGAATCCCTCGCATGTCTTCCTCGAGCGCTCGAGAGTCTATGTAGCATTGGACATATACAATCTTGCTCGTAACCACGACGGCCTCTACGAGGCCACTGTCACCCATGGTTTGAGACTTCGCTCGAAAAGACTGTCAGTAGCCCAGAGGGTGATTCGGGCTCTTAGGGGCAGGTCAAGTCGAAAGGCAACTGTTACAGCTTTTTCGGGGACATACACGACTGTCGCCAGAAATCCGAGAACAAGCATTGTCCTTGGCATCGACCTTTCGGAGCTTTCAAGCGGCGAATACATTGTCGAGATATCAGTCTGCGATTTGACTTCTGGCAGGACAGCAAAGACATCAACCAACCTGACGATAGCATCGGAGATGGTAAGATGACCAGACAGACTCGACTGGCCCCGTTCATTCTCATCTCCGTTCTCATGCATCTGGCACTTGGGCTATTTCCGAGATCTGCCTTCGACCCGATCTTTCCGAGGAGCTCGATAGCAACGGTTCGTGAGGAGAAGCCTATCAGTTTCGATAGCATAGATTTCCGTTTGATTGACTTCGAGCTCCCTCAGAATGCTGTGAACTCAAGCCGGCAACCCACTGAGAAGATGACTCCACCTTCAAGCGTGGAGACGGTATCAGTGGTTGAGAATGATATGGCACCTCAAGAACAGATTTCTGTAAGCGGTGATTTGATCTATCTTCCACCAGTTCCCAGGTACGTAGTCATACCATCTGTTAGAGGTTTAGATATTGAAAGGCTTGAAGTCGTTCTCGAGATCCTCGTCGATGAAACTGGGAAACCTCAGCAGGTCAATCTTCCCGACACACTTGGACTGGAGTTGAAGCAGAGGTTGAAGCAGTCAGCAATGCTTTTCAGATTCGAGCCAGCAACAAAGGGAGGCGTACCCACAACTGCCTGGGTACGCCTCCCACTTACGATCACGGCAGGCGGATCAAACCGGTAGGCTTAGGGCTCTTCCGCCTCAAGATCCTGCTTGACAGATTCAATCACCTCAAGAGCTCTTTCCGCATCGTCTTCCTCCACCATCACCACAAGGTCACCCGTTATCTCAATGGCGCGTTCGTGTGGCGGCAATTGCCCAATCGAGTCAGCAAGAACCTGAAAAGCTGGTATCCCCTCTGACTCAAGAGCGCTCAAGATGAAATCCGCCTGCCATTGCTCATCACAGCTGTAGATCGGTACCAGCGACTCCCCTACAACCGGGCTAGACCTGGCCGCAGGCGAGTCCACAAGCTCTTCCTCACAATATGGGCAAACGTCACCACGAATGTATCGACCGCAAGTCGGACACTCGTTCATTCCAGACCTCCCATACCAAACCCCACATCATGCACAATTTCCTCATTTAGTCAACAACTTCATAGTCAGCGTCAACTGCGTCATCCTTGCCACCGTCGGAATCCTGCTTGGTTTCGCCTGTGCTGCTCGCCTGCCCTGAGGCTGCCGCCTTTTCATACATGGCCTTGGCAGCAGTGCTCCAGACACTCATCAGTGCCTCGGTGCTGGCCTTGATTTCCCCGACATCGCTCCCCTTGAGAGCTTCCTTGACTCTACCGATAGCTGCCTCGATCTTCGGCTTCTCCTCCGAGGGGATCTTATCACCCATTTCCTTCAGATTCTTCTCAGTCTCATAAACCAGCTGATCAGCCCTATTGCGTGCCTCAGCCTCTTCACGCTTCCGCCTATCCTCAGCCGTGTGGGCTTGTGCATCCTTGACCATACGCTGGATCTCTTCCTCCGTCAGGCCGCTCGAGGCTTCTATACGAATCGATTGAGCCTTGCCCGTTGCAAGATCCTTTGCCGAGACACTCAGAATACCATTGGCATCAATGTCGAAGGTAACCTCAATCTGAGGAACTCCACGCGGAGCAGGCGGGATACCGGTGAGATGGAACCTGCCAATTGACTTATTGTATATTGCCATCTCACGCTCACCCTGCAGCACATGAATCTCAACCGCTGTCTGATTGTCCTCGGCGGTTGTAAAGATTTCGGACTTGCGTGTGGGGATGGTGGTATTGCGTTCGATAAGCCTTGTGAAGATACCACCCTTGGTCTCGATACCGAGTGAAAGTGGCGTTACATCCAGCAACAGAACATCCCTTACCTCACCTGCAAGTACACCACCCTGAATGGCCGCACCAATTGCTACCACCTCATCAGGGTTGACACCCTTATGAGGTTCCTTACCGAAGATCTGCTTAACAACTTCCTGGACCTTGGGCATCCTGGTTTGTCCACCAACCAGGATGACCTCATCAATATCATTAGCTGTCAGCTTGGCATCCTCCAGTGCCTGTCTACAGGGACCAACAGTCCGCTGAATCAGGTCGTCAACAAGCTGCTCAAGTTTCGCCCTGGTCAGGGTAATATTGAGGTGCTTGGGTCCGCTGGCATCGGCCGTTATGAATGGCAGATTGATGGTTGTCTCAAGAGCCGTGGACAATTCACACTTTGCCCGCTCGGCTGCCTCCTTTAACCGTTGAAGCGCCATTGGATCGTTCCTGAGATCGATTCCCTGTTCCTTCTTGAACTCATCTGCCAGCCAGTCTATTATCCGCTGGTCAAAGTCATCCCCACCAAGATGGGTATCACCGTTGGTGGCTTTGACCTCAAAGACACCGTCACCGATTTCGAGAATCGATATGTCGAACGTGCCACCTCCAAGATCAAAAACAGCGATCTTCTGATCCTTCTTCTTATCAAGCCCATAGGCGAGTGACGCTGCTGTCGGCTCATTGATTATGCGCTTGACATTGAGACCGGCAATCCTGCCAGCATCCTTGGTTGCCTGCCTCTGGCTATCATTGAAATATGCTGGCACTGTGATAACCGCATCGGTAACCTTTTCGCCGAGATAATCCTCAGCTGTCTGCTTCATCTTCTGCAGAACCATTGCTGAAATCTCAGGTGGAGAGTATTCCTTATCACCAATCTTTACTCGGGCGTCACCATTAGGTCCCTTGACAACGGTATAAGGAACCTCACCTATCTCATCCTGAACCTCATCATACTTTCGACCCATGAACCTCTTGATCGAATACACTGTGTTTTCAGGATTGGTTATCGCCTGCCGTTTGGCAGTTAGCCCCACGAGTCGCTCACCACCCTTGGTAAAGGCAACAACCGAGGGTGTTACACGGCCTCCCTCTTGATTCGGTATTACGACAGGCTCACCACCCTCCATCACCGCTACACAGGAGTTGGTCGTACCCAGGTCGATCCCTATGATCTTTCCCATTGCAATCGCCTCCTCAATCAGATCTCTTGACGGGCCTGTAATAGGCCCACCCCTGAGCCTACGCAACCGGTGTGCCAGAGTCGGGGGGAATTGCTCAGCCTGACTAATCTCTTTAAATAAAAGCAATTAACGAGTTATGCGCTGGATGCCATTCATACGTTTGATTCAAGCGAATGCCTATTTGTCAGACAGTCAGTGCCTCTTTGGCGCTAGCCATTGCCAGGAAGGCATACCTGATCTATCTCGGCACGCCAACGTAGCGCACGAAAGGATAGCAGGGCAGGATATCGAAATCAACATTGAGATGATTACGGAGTTTCTGAGCCGCTTCGAGACATTCAAAGGGCACCGCAAGATAGACCCGGGTCGGAGCAGCGCTTATGAACTCCCTCAGCTGCGCCTCTGTCTCAGCAGTTGTGATGGTATGTGGGGTTTCCACCTCAACAAGGTAAACTTCTGAACCCTTGGTGGCCACGATATCTGGTACGTATTGACCGGTTGACCTGGGGACCGGTTTCAGGTCGCCGACATGGTCGGCATCAACCTTATAGCCTTGTCGCTCGTAGGATTCGATAAGAACGTTGATGATCAGACAGTGAAGCGATTCCTCGATGTAATCGCGTCTAGCCATTGGTGTCGCCTTTCTCCTGCCAGATTCAGGACAAGATTCCTTGAAGAACCCCCATCAAAGCACATCCGTCAACAACTTCGCCATCCTCGGCCATAACAACTGCGCGATTTATGATATTCTTGAGTTCATGGATGTTGCCGTGCCACGGCAGCTTGAGCAGAATTTCCTCAGCATCACGACTAAAACCCCAAAGGTTACGATTCTCCTCACTTGAGTACTGCTTGAGGAACATTCTGGCGAGACTCAGGATATCCTGGCGGCGTTCTCGCAATGGAGGCACAGTTATTGTTATTACGGCAATCCTCATATAAAGCGATCTCGAGAAATCAGATGCCAGGCCAGGTCTCAGATCAGACCGAGTGGCGAATATCAGCCGAACCCGCTTGCGCAATCTGTTCAGTACCTGACGATCCCTTCGATCAAGATATGCCAGAAGTCGCTGCTGCTGCGATCGAGTCAGATTCTGAATACCCTTTATAAAAGCTGTCCCGCCACGGGCTTCAAGAAGCTTGAGGGCTTCCACCAAGTCCGTTCCCGCTATCCCAGCTTCCATGCCCGGGTAGCACTGGAGCGTGTGGAAGCCCTCACTAGCAACGGGCGAGGCTTCGTGAATTCGACGAGCGACGTAGGTTTTACCAACCCCGCTCTCTCCCACGATCAATACATTGGCGAAGCAATTAGCTGCTTTCTCCACAAGTTTACCTACGAGTGCCATTGCGGGATCGCAACTTATCAAAGCCATCTTACATCTCCACCATCCGACATGGGCACCCTGCCCCTGGGTTCATGTCCTCTACAGCCATAGATGAACTGTTGACAAGAGAATGAGGTTCGCTACTTCGCCCAATGTGCATGCCGTTGGACTCAGGGTCGATGTAAGTGGCAAATCGGGCTCAGGATCGCCCGGGTTCGCCGGACCCTCGCCATCGGCAAAAGTCAAAGCCACTGATCCGAGCACGATAAGGCAGATAGCAATTACGCAAAACCCCTTAGCAATCTTCATCTTCATCAGTTCACCTCCTTTCCTCGCTGGTTTCTGCGTCCTCCAATAAAGGCAAGAAACATACCTGCAGAGGGCAACCGAAGATCTTCTTGACGGCTTAACTGTTTGGGAACACAAGAGATAATATTAGATAGAAATGGCTATCCTGCTCTGCCCCTGCCCTCGGCGTACATATGTACGACAAATGGGACTTCCGATACTCGACGGGCTGGGACGCCACCCGTGCATCGAGAAATCGTCTTTCATAATCGCTTGGGAAAAAAGGAGATAATTCTGATCAGCGGGAATCTCGTCTGTGAATTCCGATATGGCTGCCGAATCGTGCAATCATACGATTCGGAAGATTGTACGAGAGATCAGACCTCGATCCTGTAGATTTTCATCTTCTTCCGAAGGGTGCTTTCATGGATACCGAGCAGATCTGCGGCCTTGGTCTTGACATTTGCGCTTCTGCGAAGGGCATCGAGTATCATCTGCTTCTCGAGTGCCTCCACAGCCTCAGGCAAGGTCGCATGGGGTGAAGTGCGAATCTTTGACGTGGCTTCGGCCAGTCTGGCGCTATCGACTATCTCCCTCGGCAGGTGTTCAACCCCGATGTACCTGCCGTCAGCCACAACGACTGCATGCTCAATACACTTTTCCAGTTCACGAACATTGCCGGGCCACCAGTAAGACTTGAGAATCTCAAAAGTCTCCGAGTCCATCTCCATTGAGGGTTTGTCATTCTGTGTGGCATACTTTTTCAGGAAATAGGTTACAAGTGCAGGTAGATCCTCAAGCCTTTCTCGCAAGGCAGGCAGCCGGATCTGCATGGCATTCAGTCTGTAGTAGAGATCCTCTCTGAATAGTCCCCTTTCCATCAGGCTCTTAAGATCCTTATTGGTGGCACTTATGACTCTAACGTCAACCCTGATCACCTTCGTGCCGCCGACCCGAGTGAATTCCTGTTCAGCCAGGACTCTCAGCACCTTCATCTGCGTCTCAAGAGGCATGTCACCGATTTCATCAAGAAATATCGTGCCTCCATTTGCTCTCTCAAAAACACCAGCCCGCGCTGCAACCCCTGTAGCAACCTTCTTCTCTATTCCAAACAGTTCCGTCTCGAGCAAATCTTTCGAGATGGCTGCCAGATCAACTATCACGTAGGGCTTTTCGTTTCGGGGACTGAGCTCATGAAGCAGTCCAGCAATCAGCTCCTTGCCTGTCCCACTTTCACCTGTTATCAGTATTGTGATTTTGCTCTTGGCAGCCTTTTCCACCTGCCTGAATATCTCTTGCATGCGCTTACCCGGACCGACTATGTTTGCAAAGCTATATCTCTCCCCCGCCCTCATTCTCAGATCAACACAGCGGTCATGAAGTTTTCCGAAGAAGCGGGCATTGGCAATCGCAAGGGCGACCTGATTGGCAAAAGCATCAACGAAAGCTCGTTCAAAGTCACTGAACGAAGCCGGCACACTCCGACTATCAAGGTAGATTATGCCAAGAAGATCGTCATCGACTTTCAGCGGCAGCGACATTACAGACTTGATGTTGTGCATAACTATACTCTTGCTTTCGCGGAAGCGAGGATCCTTGGTAGCATCGCAGCATACAACAGGCTCTTGAGTGGATTTAACCTCCTCAATGATGGTGCGGCTAATGTCAAGCGCATCCTTAATCGACTGGCTATCCATCCTGCGTTCAACAATGGGTGCCAGCTCCCCAGTTGCTTCATCGACCAACAGTAAGACTCCCCTCTCAGCACTCAAATACTCAACAGCCAAATCCATAGCCGCATCGAGAACACCAGTCAGATCTTTAGTCGAGCTTAACACCTTTGAGATTTTGCTGAGTGACTTGATGGCAGAGGATTCAACATCACGATCTCTCACCTCGTTCATAATTTCCACCGCCCTTTGCTTAAGATGCTCTAGACCGAGCGCATCAAATGTCCGCATCGCCTCGTTAAGATAGCGACTTGCCCTAACATAATTGCCTTCACCGACCGCAATAGTGCCAGCGCTGAGCAAAGTGATGGCGAAATCGTAGCTCGCACCTGCCCTGGCAAAGATCTCCACAGCGCTGCCTACATGTCTCCAGTGGGATGCCTGATCGCCTTTGAGATGATAGACAGATGCCAGAGCTTGGTGAACCCTCCCAAGATGGAGCGATTCGGGGAATCTCTTACACACATTGCTGGCTTCGAGGAGCTCTGCCAAGGCGACATCGGTTTCACCTGAGAAGCCCAGGGATTCGCCCAAGATCCTCTGGGCAACAATCGAGTAAATTGGTGAACCAGCAATCTCCAGTATTGCCCTCGCCTTTGATGCGGTTTCAGAAGCCTCTCGATATCTGCCATTCTGCATCAGCACCAAAGCCTTCTCAATCATGGCCTGACCCTTGCCCTCAAGATCGCCAGCTTCAGAGGCAAGATGAAAACTTTCATCTGCAAGTTCAACAGCATGGTCGAGATCTCCCCTCATGGCCTCTATCCTCGCCAGGTAGCGCATTGCAATTGCCCGCTGGTAAGTATTCAAGCTCCGCTTATCAAGCAGGTCGCTGAGTCGCCTTTCAGCCGCTTGCCAATCTCCCCGTTCGATCTCAATGGCCGCAACCATGAGGGTCGAGGTTATGACACCCGAGGCAACGGCGAGATTACGGTTTATCTCGAGTGCACGGGTGGCGGATCTCTCCGCACGATCAAGATCGCCGATATCAAGCAGCACAAGAGCATGGGCTTGATAGCAGCTGGCCATCTCATATGGTGCTCTTCGGTTTTCAAGTACGGCAATTGATCTGGCAATCACGCTTTCAGGCTCAAAAAGGTCAGCTTGCTTTCTCAAACACAGCGCTTCATTGACCGCAGCCAAGGCTGCTCGTTTAACATCACCAGCCTCCTCAAGAGCCACCCTGGCAGACCTGTAGGCTTTCAGGGCCGCTTTGAAATTCCCCGCTTTGGTGTGAGCTATGCCCATCCTGTTAAGTGCCTTTGCAGCCTCAGCTGCCATTTCGAGATCACTGAAAATGTGAGCCGCTTTTGATAGGTATCTGAGTGCACAGTCGAGCTTCGTACCGATGATGTACACATAACCGACATCAGCAAGTACATGCGCCAGCTCACAGCGATCCCCACTCCCGAAAACCTCTTCCTCACATCGTTTAAGGATGCTCATGGCCTCCTCAATGTTACCCTTAAGGGCTTGAGTCCAACCATATTTTCTACGAGCTGACTGAAGGCTTTTGCCTGCTGCCTCAAAATGAGTCAGTGCTTCATCAAGCTCATCGGTGGCCAGATTGATGTCGCCGATACTCTCGTGAATAGTAGCTCTCAGTTTTTCATCTTCAGCCCACTCTAAAGCAGTTTCGTAGGCCAATCGGGCATCGATGGGAGAATAGGCAGCAAGGTTCCTACCTGCCTTGACCAGGTAACTGACAGCCTTATGATTCTCGCCTATTGAAGAAAGAACCATACCGAGCCTGTAAGTATTCCAGCCTGTCTGAGGAAGATCCTCGAGGACAGAGCAAATTCTGTTTCCAATATCCTTAAGGACTTCCGGCTGACAGAGTTTGAGAAGAGTCTCAGCCATGCTTTTGTAAGTGAGCGCAATCGAGTGACCTTCTCGGCGATCGAGGATTAGACCGTTGTTGCGGAGCTCCTCAAGAGCATGGTCCAGTGAGCGTCTGTCGAAAACTTGACTGAGATGTCTGTATTCGATTTGTCCACTGCCTGCTGAAAGAGCAAAGAGAATCTTTTGCGCACCATCACTCAGGGTCTTCATCCAATTCTCAACGACCTGGCCTGGATCCGGTGATGCGCACTTACCATCATAGATGACTTTAAGAGATTCGCCGGCCGCAATGACCCTTACGTGCCGGGAAGCAACCAGATACTTCAGGGTCAGGTTCAGTCCACCCGGAAGGCCATGAGTGGTATGATGAAGATCCTCAACCAGTCTGTTCGGAATCTGGACAGTACCGAGTATGGATTGGATCATCAGCTGGACACCTCTTACATCAAGAGGCTGAAGCTCAAGCCTGGCATCAGCTCCTATCTGTAGAGGTGGCTTCCAGTGTTCAAACCTATGGCAACCGAGCACGAGCTGCAGGTTGGAGGGCAGATCGACGATCAGATCGACGATCAGGCGGAGTTCATCCTTAAACATGTCAGCGTCGTCCACCACCAGGAGATGCTTCCTGCCATCGCAAGCAAGATGTCTCATGGTTTCAAACACCCTGGCAATCATCTCACGTCTGCTCAATGTGTCCCCAGCCGTCGAATCGCCATATAGGTTGGCGTCGGTATCCATCGCGATTATCTGACCAAAAAGAGAAAGGCCTGTCTCCTGAGGTAAGCGATGGACTCGATAGCCCTGCTCAAGCAGTCGAATGGCAATCTCGCTCAGCATACGTGAGACACCCGATCCTGTGGGACCGTCGATGGCAATCACCCTGGCAGACCCTTCGGTCAGCATCCCAACCATCCGCTCTACCTCAGAATCATGCCCTACGAACTGGGCAGCATAGGGGAGTACGATGTTGTTGCTGAAGACACCCGGCAAAGCGTGAAGTTTTTCAAGATCAAACCCAGCCTCAATAGCACTCCTGTATCGCTTGCTGGGATCCTTCATAAGCAACCGCTCGATGAAGCTTGCCCAGGCATAAGACTTACTTCGAATCCCGGTGATGCCCGGTGACTCCTCGAGATGAAAGGTGAGTATACGTTCAAGGTTTTCAGTTTGAAATGGTAAGTGACCGGTAAGCAATTCGTAGAGCGTCATCCCGAGGGAATAGAGATCGCTTCGTCCGTC
>JALGWB010000389.1 GCA_025774405.1 bacterium | reverse complement strand
GTGTATGCTCGGGCCCCAGAGGATATTGCTTCTTACCGTCCCTGGAAAAAGCTCCGCCCTCTGAAACACCATGCCCACTTCCCTGCGAAGCTCCTGGATTTCATATTGCTCTATCGGCTTGCCTTCGTAGAGGATGTTCCCATCGGTCGGATCATCAAGGCGATTCAGCAATCTCAGGAGTGAAGTCTTGCCCGAGCCACTTGGTCCAAGAATTACACTTATCCTTCCTTCCTGTACCTGCCAATCGACAGGGCCAAGAATAGTTACTTCGTCCTTAACGACTTTGACGGATGTTAGTTTGAAAATCTCCAAAGATCCGACTCCACAGGCAGTGACAAGTCAGATTCTAAAAGATACCGCTCATATATGTCCACCACTTGATTGCCTATGTGTCAGAATAACAACCAGGTGATGTCAGGTGACACTCCCCGCTGACTGAAGGTCCGCAACATGAGGATAACCCCAAGAACATCATGCACTAATGCCGCAAGTGCGTTTCACATGTGGTAGGTCCAACGCTGGTACGTATTTTGCAGTTGGTAGATGAATGCGTGGGTTCACAGGCTAGGAGGTGAAACATGAGAAAACTCATCGCAACTCTGGTTATCCTTGGTAGCCTTATTTCGGGATGCTGCTGGATTACCGACTGTGACGATTGCTGTGATGACTGCTGCGAATGTCGCTGTGATTGCTACTGTGATTGCTGCTACTGATCCTTGACAGTTGGACCCTGAGCAGTATCCGGTACGGCTGCGACCTCGGTGGCCTTAAGTCCTGAAAGAATAATGTCCCTTTTGGCAAAGAACTCGCTTTTCTTATCTTCCGGAAGGGGCTCGGCCCTCGGATAATCAATCGCCAGCGGATTGACGTATGAGCCAAATCGCTTGACTCTAAAGTCAAGATGGGGTCCGGTTGCAAGCCCAGTCGCTCCCACATAACCGATCACTTGCCCCTGTTTGACCCTGACTCCCCTGCGTATGCCTTTGGCGAACCTTGAAAGATGACCATAGCATGATGTGTAAACATTGTTATGCCTGATCTCGACATACCTACCAAGACCGCCTTTCCACCCAGCGTAACTGATGCGACCATCACCTATTGTAACGACCGGCGTTCCCGTGGGTGCTGCGTAATCGACGCCATAATGGGGACGATAGATTTTGAGAATCGGATGGAAGCGCCGCCTTGAAAAATACGATGAGATACGTCGATAGTTGAGCGGCGACTTAAGGAAAACTCGCTGAAGCGAATTACCCTCAGCATCGTAATAGCGCATCTTGCCATCCTCGTCGGGAAAGCCGAATGCCAGGTATTCCTTGCCAGCGTTGATGTAACGAGCTCCAATGACATCACCCAAACCAATCTTCTTGCTGTCACAATAGATCTCGTCAAAGATGATCACAAAGGTGTCACCGGCTCTGGGGTCGGTCAAGAAATCTATTTCCCACGCAAATACGTCTGCAAGCTTGAGGGCAATTTCGGGATCTTCCTCCATATCGAGAAAAGCTTCCCACAGTGAGGTCTCCACCGTTCCTGAGATCCGACGGGTAAGGTGCGTAAGTGGCTTCTGCTGTTTATGAACTTGATAGCCAGTACTGTCGAGCTCAGCCCGATAGGTCTCAAGCAGCCCACGCTGGTAGCAAAGCGAAAGAACCAGTCCGGTGCTATCCATCTGCACAACGTAGCTGTCCCCAGGTTTGCACGAACGCAGATCCACTTCGAGGGAAAGCGCTTTCAGTATTTCAAGCACATTCGATGCCGGAATATGGTTGGCGACCATTGAGGCATAAAGTGATTCACCTGAAGCCAGGGTATCGGCTATCACAAGAACATGCCTTTGCTGCGATGGGTCATCCGAAGCCGGCTCTTCCACACGCCTGGTACCAAATACCCTGAGACCGACCACGACGACGATAAGAAGCAAGCCTATTGTTAAGATTCTTCGCATAGCCAACTACACTGATTGTTAGCCTTAAACCAGCATTGAGCATTCCACGGGCTACATTGCATCCCGCAAATCGCTTAGTCCATCAAAGGAGATCACCTGAGGAACACTACCTTGTGTTCCTGGCTTCCCCGGTCACTCGTTATCCTGCAAAGATAAATGCCACTCGCA
>JALGWB010000388.1 GCA_025774405.1 bacterium | reverse complement strand
ACCATGCTTGCCAATGGTCACATTCTGGTTTTCGATAATGGGCCAGTGCGTCGCTATTCGAGGGTTCTCGAGATTGATCCTGTATCAGGTCAGATTGTCTGGCAATACCTCGGGGATCCTCCCAGCAGTTTCTACACTTACGAGAAAGGCTCGGCACAGCGACTCCCGAACGGCAACACCTTGATATCCGAGGGTGATCGGGGGCGGGCATTTGAGGTAACGCCAGATGGGCAGATAGTCTGGGAGTGGCTTAACCCGATGCTCCAACGCAACCATCGAGTGCAAGTATATCGCATGATCAGGCTCTCGCCTGAGTATGTCGAACCCCATCTTAAGCGTGTCGGGGGGAAGCAAGCCGGCCAGGTGTCTGCATCTATCAGAGAAGCCGAGGATGATGCAATTCGCTAAGATTGTGCCGGTTGTGCTCGTCTTCTTTGGTGGTCTGCTCATCATCGGCTTGCTTTGCTTCAACGATTATGGCATATCCTGGGACGCACCCGTTCAGCGCGAATATGGCGGAAAGGTTTATAGATTCCTTACCCAGGATGATCCGGAACTTTTCAGCGATCGCCACCGCTATTATGGTCCAGTTGTCGAGGTTCTGCTTTACTGGCTTGAAGAAGCGCTATCCCTTACCGACACTCGAGAAGTCTTTCTCATGCGCCACCTTGTAACCTTCCTGATCTCATGGGTTGGTTTGATCTTCTTCTATCTGCTTGCTAAGCGCATCTTCGGCGATACGAAGCTAGCCCTGCTTGCTCCGGTTTTGCTTGTCCTGAGTCCACGCATCTTCGCCCACAGTTTCTTTAACACCAAAGACCTCCCCTTTATGATGGTTTTCATCGTAGCTGTCTACTCCTTAATCAACCTAGTGAGGGCGAAAACCATAGGGGCCTCCATCTTGCATGGCTTTGCCTGTGCCCTGCTCATAGATATCCGTATCATCGGTATCCTGATTGTGATCATAACCCTCGTCGCTTTTGGATTTGATCTTGTTCGTCGCCACCATTCATCAAGCCTTCGGGCGGGAGCATTATCCCTGGGGAGCTACTTTGGAAGTCTGATCGCATTTACCATGCTCATGTGGCCCACACTCTGGCATGATCCCCTGAGCAATTTTGCCCGTAGCTATCAAGTCATGCGTAGCTTCCCCTGGCAGGCGCCCATTCTCTATCTCGGCAAGGAGGTCTGGTCAACCAATCTTCCCTGGCACTATCTGCCTGTATGGATGGCAGTTTCGTCCCCACTCGCGGTGATTTTGCTCGGAGGATTAGGTTTCGCATTTTTGAAATTGAGGCTGCTTGGTAAGGCTACGGAACACCCTTCTCGCCTTGATGCCCTTATTGTGCTTCTCTGGTTCTGGTTACCGCTTGGCTATCTCATGTTTTCAAATGTCGTGCTCTATGATGCGTGGCGACATGCTTTCTTCGTCTATCCAGCGCTCGTGCTTGCCGCTGTCTCCGGTGTGAGCCAGCTATGCAGGTTGATAGCTTCCAGGTCCATTATCTTGAGGGCAATCACCACAGGCATCGTGCTGGGTGGTTTGACACTTGACCTTGGCCTGACACTGGCATTTATGGTGCGTAATCATCCACACGAGAACGTCTATTTCAATGTGCTTACAGGTGGCCTCAGGCATGCCGAGGGTAGGTTCGAACTCGATTATTGGGGACTTTCATACAGGCAGGGACTCGAATGGATAGCCTCAATGGATAGTCGAGAGCACATCCTGGTAAATGCAGCAACAGCACCAGGCAGGTACAATGCTTACATGCTCAAGCCTGAGGATCGCAGCCGATTTTTCTTCGTAGCACAGCCGTCGGCCGCTTACTATTACATAACCAACTTCCGATGGCAACGCGGTGAGCCCCCTGGCAGGGAGCTCTACTCAATCAAAGTCGACGGTACACGAATCTTGGGTGTCTTTGGAAGGTGAAGATGGAAGACCCCAGAATAATACAGGATCCATATCCGCATATCCTGGTTTCCTCCAGGAAGGAGCTGCATGGGTGGTGGAAAGGCAAGCGGGAATGTACAGGCGAGCGCATGTTGATAAACCCTTACAATGGTTGTTCAGTGGGTTGCATCTTCTGCTATGCAAGAGCGTTGCCAGCCAGCTACT
>JALGWB010000387.1 GCA_025774405.1 bacterium | reverse complement strand
GATTCAATCGGCCTCAGAGGAGAAAGCCCGGCTGATACAAGAGGCTGCTGAGCGGGCAAAGCCAGTGGAGGATGACGAAGAGCCTGCTCCGGCGATTGAGCTCATCCGGCTGCACCAGGCCATCAAGACGCGGAATATCACCACAGTCGAGGAACTGGAAGCCGCGCTGAATGAGCTCAGGCAGGCAGTGCAGGCGGCGCTGGAGGCGGGGAAGCGGGTGATTTTAGGGTGATTCGGGCAGCAACTGACTCTGTTTTTCGCACCTCTCCAATCTGATTAGAAAGCGAACCTCGTTTCGATAGTACTGGCCGGGTACATACCCACTTGCAAGGATGCAAGCTTACCAAAGGTATTACTATCATAACTCCTTTGCGACAGCCTGAAAGAAGATCGTCACAGGCGTTCTGGAGATGCTAACGACTAATGCACCCGTTCATCACGGTAGGGCAAAGTTCAGGCTCAGCAGGCAAAATAAAAATAGCATACCTCGAGCATATTTGGGTAAAGCTAACGCCACTTGCGAGGGCTTGATCGGTCTGTGAATCGGGGGGAATTTGAGAGATGGGTAAGTCGAAAAAACACATCAGTTCTGAACTGGGTCAGGGTCTTCTTGAGTATGCACTCATCTTGGTACTGGTCGTTGTCATCGCCTCCGTCGCTCTCCATTACTTGGGTTTTGTTCTGCGCGATGTCTACAGAGATATCGTTAAGTATCTGGAGGATCCAACGAAGCTTCCTAGGATCACGATCCCCTCAGTCGATAAATGGTTAAGGGAGGTCAATAGAGCAAGGGTATCTGATCGCACCTTTGATCGAGCTATACGCATTGGTGAGGCTACCTGTGTCTTGGTTCTGGTAGCGTATGCTATCAAGGTCGTGTGGCAGATCATCTCACTCCTGGCGTGGGCACTTTCCAAGGCCATCATTCTGGGGAAGCATGGCTTTTCATCCTTGTCTTCGGCACTTGCCGGTCTATCACCAGCATTTTCAGGACTGATCAAAGGTGTGTGGGCTAGGGCTACTCCATACCTGTCGGCAGCGCTAGCGAAGGCGAAGAGTGTGTGGGTTTGGTCACATTTGGTGTCGGCGGATATGGCATTGGCATTTAACCAAGCAGATGCAGCGCTGAGGATTTTCAGACGTCTAGAATCAGTTGAGATTGGAGATCCAGAAGCGCAACTGACACTGTTAAGCGGGGTAAGCCTTGCTTACATCCGCGTTCCCGGAGACATCATTGCAAACTTGGAGCGAGCTAGGACCAATTATATCAAAGCTCAAGAAACTATCGCGAAGGTCTCTGATGAAGCTAGAAAAACAAGATTCAAGGAAAGGATTAGTGGAATCGGCCAAGAAATGGGCCAAACTCTCCATCGAGTGAGAAAACAAGATGCGTGGGGGGTTGCTGCTATCGAAGATTTCGAGGAGGATCACACCCTATATGTAAACGAAACATATACCCTCACAACAGGTATAGGATGGGGAGACGTGCCTGCAGAATTTAGAACTTTTGCTATTGAACCTATCTTGTTGCCCGGGTCAGTGCCGGTTGAGCCACTCCAATTTGACATCGCTGTTTGGGCGGAGGATATGGATGTTGAGCCGTCCTGGGTCAGGACTCTCGAGCTAAACCGGAGTTTAAAGCCTCCTTGCCTAATCCGGTTCAAACTTACCCCCAGAGCCAGAGGGCAGAAGACAATCAGAGTCGACTTTTATTACCAACGCCATTGGTTGCAGCAGATCGAGCTTGAAGTCAAAGTGACTAGATCCCCCTCAGCACCGCTTAAGGTTGGAATGGTGCTAGGCGTCAGTGGATTGGGAGATAAATCGTTCAACGACTCGGCCTATGATGGACTTATACTTGCTCAGCAATTGTACGGCATTGAGCTCGAAATCGCTGATTCGGGAACATTAGAAGAAATCGTTGCCCTGATTCAACAGTAGTGTGAAGCTGATTGCGACTTGGTTATAGCCCTTGGCCATCATAACGCGCCTGCCATTGCTCAGGTGGCAGAAGCTTTTCCAGGGAACCACTTTGCCACTATTGATGCTGAGCTAAGTGGCGAGAATGTCTGGTCGGCTGTATTTCGGGAGAGTGAGGGCAGTTATGTGGCAGGTGTCTTGGCAGCCTTGGTCACAANNAAAACTCTGACTAGTCGCAAAATCGAATCAGCTTTTTTACAAGGTATAAAAAGTGTGAATCCAGACGCTATTCTGAAAGTCGTTTATATTGACAGAGTGGATGGCAAGCTCATGGACCAGTATCTTGCCGAAACAATGTGTTCTTCGGGTGTTGACGTGATCTATCAGGCAGCTGCGGAGGTCGGAATAGACGCAATAAAAGCAGCGAAGAAACTAGGAAAGCTTATTATCAGCACCGGAGGTGACCACAGGAGCTTAGCACCATCTGTTGTACTTACCAGCCTCATCAAACATGTATATCGACCTGTGCTGGATGTGGTCGAAGCCGTTCTCGAAAATCGCTTTGAGGGCGGCAAAACGGAAAGTTATGGCATTGCCAACGGCGGGATATCGTTGGCTCCTATTCGGCCGGAAGTAGCTGAACGTCTACCTCCTGATATAACCCCGGATGATCTGAATGCTCGCGTTGATGAGATCCTGGAAGCTGTGACTAGTGGGCAAATCACGGTTGATCTTGGTGGGATTGAGGCAACTATCTCGAGATCGTTTGGTTCCGACAGAGGTAGGCCACCCCGTGTGATTGATGATGTATTCTCAGGTAGGGTGCAAATTTGCTCTGACTTGAGATCGAATGGGGTATCAATGGCAACACAAGCAATGCAAGCAGTAAGACGGACCTCACCACCTGCCTTCCAAGATTACCCCATAGATATTGACCTCCGCATCTATCGGGAAGGGGCGCGGTACAGAGTAGACATCTTTGCCGTGGGACAGGTACTACAGCATGTGCCCATCGAGATGTCGCCCCAAGACCTGGTGGCGCTGAACAAACAACTTCAAGAGGCAGTGGGTGAAGTTGCCAGTGAGACTGTGGAGGATTGGACGCCTACACCTGCGGAACTGGGGGAGCAACTTAGACCACTGGCAAAGATAGGCCATTACACCTTCAAACAGGTCTTTGGTCACCACGACGTCTTGGCGGTCATCCAGAAACTGTTGGCCTTCAGCACCCGGGTTTCCATCCAAGTTGTCTCGAAAGATTTCTTTTTGCCTTGGGAGTTGATCTACCCCGTCAGCCTGGATGAGCCGTTATCCTACGAGCACTTTTGGGGCATGAACTATATCATCTCTCGGGTCATCGTCCAGGAGGCCCGGCCTGGAGCTTTCGTCTCGCCCGTCATTCCCGTCGCCCATCGGCCCAAGCTCGGGCTGCTGACCTACGGTGGGTTGCCCAGCGTGGTGGAGAAAGAAATGCCGTTTTTCGAGAAGCTGGCTGACGATGGCAAGATCGCCCTTTTCAAGCTACGTGCCCTCGACCCTGAGAAGAAGCGGAAGGAGTTCAAGGAATTCAGGAGTTTCTGGGAGGAGGCTTTCAACCTGGCTCACTTTGCCTGCCACGCTTTTTATGAGGATAAGTCGCCCAACCTGTCACACATCTTGTTATCGGACGAGTTTTCCATCACCCTGATGGACATGGAAGTGTACGGTATCACCATCAGTGGCCACCCGCTCATCATCATGACCGCCTGTGAGACAGGCAACCTCAACCCCCTATATACCTCGTACTTTGCAGCAGCGTTCCTCAAGTACGGAGCGCGGGGCGTGGTGGCCACCGAGTGCGCCGTGCCCGATGCCTTTGCCGCCGACTTTGCCGAGCAGTTGTACGGTCACCTGCTCGCGGGGGAGACTTTGGGCGAGAGTCTGCTGGCCACGCGGCGGTACTTTTTG
>JALGWB010000386.1 GCA_025774405.1 bacterium | reverse complement strand
GCAATTGCGGATTCCGAAACCGGTGGACCTGTCTGGGCAAGCGTTCGGCTGGACAATACGGCTCCAGGATTCAATGCCCTGATCTGGCCAAACCCTTATGCACCTGACATTGTGCCTGCTGACTCCCTCGTAACCATTGAAATAACTCCGCTCGATGCGAACCCTGAGGACAGGCTGACTATCTGGCTGCTCACTGAGGAGTCGCCTGATACACTTTGCGAGCTTGAAATCAGTGACAGTTCTTCGCTCTTGACGTGCACCTGGGATGGACGCAGCAGCCAAGATGGTCTTCATACTGTGTGGATCAAGGCTTTCGATAGAGCCGGCAACTCCACGGTAAGGTCATACATGATAGATGTGGACATCGAAGGTCCTTTCCTGAGCTTTATCTACCCAGAGGAATCCATTATGACCACCTTCCCTGACAGTGTTCGGGGACTGGCATACGATCGTAATGGCGTGGACTCACTCGGCTTCAGTTTTACCGAAGACGTTTTCATTGGACCCAGCATTATCTCCCGGAATGACACGCTGCTTTGGAATGTGGCATGGCCGGAGAGCCTCTTGAGTGAAGGAAGTTTCGCCCTCGAATGTATTGCAAGTGATAGCCTTGGACACTGGTCACAACGGACCTTCAAGGTGACTATCGATACCACACCACCGGTGAAGCCCGTTCTGACACAGCTTCCTGGTGAGGTTGCTCAGCCGGAGATAGAGATCACAGGAACATCGAGTCCGTCTGATTCGGTCATCATCCACATCAACGAAGAGGTTCGGGGACGCACGAAATGCTCTGCACTTGGCGAATTTGGAGTCACTGTCATGCTTGATCTGGGAATGAATAGCATCTATGCGGTTGCCACGGATCTTGCTGGACATGTTTCTGAGCCGTCAGAGACTCTTGAAGTTGAATATGTTGAGCATCTCGGGATCAGGGTTCCTGAACACCTCACAACTGACTCGAGGATAGAGATAAACCTCGATCGACAACCCTCGAGCATAACAATGTATGTCTATTCGCTCGAAGGTGAGCATGTGATAACACTTTCCTGGAGTAATGTAGCCCAATATGGTGAATACCAGTGGGACTTGCTCGACAGCGATGGCAAAGCGGTCAGAAACGGAATCTACTTGCTTGTATTCGAGATTGGTTATCTCGATGGAAGTGCATCCATTGAGAAAAAGGCAGTGGTTATTTCAAGATGAGATTTTTGACTTTTCTTTTTGGGCTAAATCTTATCCTCAGCGGCATCTCAGCTCAGGCTCATGATGGCAAGGGAGGGATGCGGCTTGAGCCCGATCCATCTACAAGGTCAGTTGCCTTGGGCGAGGCGTCATTCACTGAGGTGGGTTCGATCGATGCTTTTGCCAGCAATCCGGCATGCCTTACGAGTGTCGGAACCCTCCAGATAAGTCTTAAACACAGCGGGTTGATTCAGCATTTGCAATCCTCGTCGGTATCGCTATCGCTCGGGAAATCATTTGGTCGAAGCCTGGTATATCCCGCAATTAAGCTGGCGAACCGGAGGTTTGGGCTCGGCTTTTCATTACAGCATCGCAGCATCGAGCTTGCTCAAGGGAGCAAGTGGTCTTCCAACACCATCTTCCTCGGGATTGGCTACTGCCCTTGTCCATACGCTTCAGCAGGGCTCATTACCAAATTCCTGTTCAGTTCCGACTTCGAACAGGTCTCAGCTTCGGGCTTCGGTATTGATCTGGGAGCACGCCTCGAGTTCACCCCAAGGATATCGTGGGAACTTGTGATACGAAATCTTGCAGGAACTGTCACCTGGAAGAATGCCTCAGACGAGAAGCTGCCTCTGGCCACTTCACTAAGCCTCGTGGCAAAAGGACCGTTTATGGCCACTGCCAGTGCACGTTTTGGCTGGTCGATGACAGGGGGAAAGCAGCTTGCAATGGGTGTGGAAGTGCCTGTCTACCGACGCCTGAAGCTAAGGACCGAGCTGCTGCGACTCGTATCAGCCTCAAGTCGTACTATTTTGACAGGCGGGTTTGGGCTTGAGCTTGGTTCATACAAGATCGGTTATGCTTTCCGTTCAGATGCTGAGCAGGCCTTCGGGCTCACCCACCATTTCTCAATCACCTTCAATATTTTTCTTTGATTCATTATCAACCGGATA
>JALGWB010000385.1 GCA_025774405.1 bacterium | reverse complement strand
TTGATGACAAGCTGGCAGCGGACAGTGCGACTTGGGATAGGGCCTATTATCAAGTTGGTTTCAGACCGCTTGCCCATCTTGCTCTGCCCGATTGTGTTGACGGCACGCCTTCACCGCATCCGATATCGATTGAGAGTCATGCTGCATCTGCTCTTATAAAGGCACTTGCGCTTTATCTTGGAGCGGATGTCGTCGGGATAACCTTCCTGAGGCGGGAGTGGGTTTATTCGCATAGAGGAAGCCGACCTTTCTTCAAAACCCAACCTGAGAATCTACCGCTCTTCGAGGGTATGCCCGCTCACTATACTGGGAGAGTCTGGGGCGATCCGATCGAGCTTCACCACCGCTATGCTATTGCCCTGGGGTTCAGTCAGAACCTCGACTGGATGAAGGCTGGGCCTGGCATTGCATCCGATCTGGAGGTTGGGCGAGTATATGCAAAGAGCGCACTGGTTGCCTGTCAGATTGCAAGCTTCATTCGCTCACTTGGCTATCCTGCAAGAGCCCATCACGTTCGCAACTATTGTGTGCTGATTGTTCCTGTTGCGGTGGATGCTGGTTTGGGTGAGCTTTCTCGAGCAGGCTATCTTTTGAACAAAACCTTCGGGCTTAACCTGAGGCTTGCATGTGTAACCACAGATCTTCCTTTGAAGCCTGATGAACCTGTTGATATCGGTGTGCAGGAATTCTGTTCCAGGTGTCTGAAGTGTGCTCGTAACTGCCCGGCTGGCGCCATCCCCCTCGGCAAGAAGGTAGTGGTTAGAGGTATTCGTAAGTGGAAGATCGAACCTGAGAAGTGCTTGCTCTATTGGGGCAGGATCGGGTCAGCTTGCCAGATCTGCCAGGTTGTCTGTCCATGGACAAAGCATCCGACATATTTTCATAAGGCTGTTGCCACACTGGCTAGATTCAGCTGGCTTACCAGATTACTTGTCCTGGCCGATGACATCTTCTATGGAAGCAAATACAACCGTCGCCCCAAAGCCGATTGGATGATCTAATCACTCCGTTATCACAAATTCCCTGATCCAATTCACCGTTTGGACTTGAGAGTCCACAAAGGAATTTGCAACGATGCCTGCGCTGCATGCAAAAAAGTCTTGACAAAGATTTGCTTATGGTGGTAAACGGCAGGAAGAGTTGTTAGTGCTTGTACAGAATTGTAGATAAGTTTGGTTCTGTCACAAAGAACAAGAAAGGAGAGTTATAACGGCGCAGGTTGCAAGGAGATAAGAGCCGTTAGGGTTGGCAGCAAAAGGAGCCCAAGCCGGATGAGTTCCGGTCAGGACAATAATAGAGAAAGGAAAGCGAAGGAGGGAAATCATGAAGAAAGGTCTCCCTATTTTTTTGGTGGTCGTTTTTGCTCTTGCACAGGTCACCTTAGCTGCGGTTACTGGTAAGATTGCCGGAACCGTCAAGGACAAGGAGACAGGTGATCCGCTTTTCCCTGCTAACATCATTGTTGAGGAAACCAGAATGGGTGCAGCGAGTCGCCCTTCTGGAGAATACTATATCATCAACGTCCCGCCGGGTACATACACCGTTAGGGCGAAGATGATGGGCTACCGTGATGTGCTTGTTGAGAACGTACTTGTCAGAGCTGGCTTCACAACAACTGTGGATTTTGAACTTGAGAAGACCACGGTAGCAGTTCTTGAACCGATTACTGTCAGTGCTGAGCGTCCTCTGATTCAACCGGACGTTACGGCTACTACCAGATTCATCTCCAGCCAGGAATTGCAGAATCTCCCGACCCGTGGATATCAGGAGGCGGCATATCTCCAGACGGGTGTGGTTTCGTTCTCGATCAATCCCGACTTTGACATCACTCTGGTAGAGAGCCAGAATCAACCCTTGCTTAATATCCGAGGTGGGCGCTATAACGAAGTAGCCTACTATGTTGATGGTTTCTCACAGCAGGATCCTCTTACAGGACTCTCCTCTACTGCCATCAACCAGAGTGCAATCCAGGAAGTGACAGTTCTGACCGGTGGATTCAATGCTGAGTATGGGCGGATCATGTCTGGTGCCGTCAATGTGATTACAAAGGAAGGTGGTCAGGTTTATCAAGGTGCCTTCGAAGCAATTACTGACAATCTTGCCGGCGATTGGATCGGTGCCCACAAGTATGATTACAATATTTACGATTTCTCGCTGG
>JALGWB010000384.1 GCA_025774405.1 bacterium | reverse complement strand
TGAGATCCGCCCCGTTCGTGATGGTTCACTTGCTCCCACCACGCTGGAAGTTGTGATCAAGAATCTAACATCCTCGGTGTTGCGTGATACCCTTAGCTGGCATGTCCCTGCTGCCTGGAGAGTCGAGCCGCTGAAAGACTACGTAGAGGTGCCGCCTGATGAAATTGCAAGTCTCAATGTTAGTATCAGCTGCTCCGGTAGGCTTTTCCCTGTTCCAAACCTTGAGCTCAGGCTTCCCTACCGGGGAACGATAGCTCAATTGATGAAACCTCTTAAGGTGAGGAGGAAGGTTGTCGTTCATCCGGCGGAACTTGCCATAGAGGTCGATGGAAAGCTTGAGACGAATGAGTGGGCTCAGGCTCATGTCATTCGAGATTTCTATGCAGGTTCGAGCGATGCTATTGGCGATTCGACGCTCGTCAGAGTGCTGTTTGATCGCGAAAACCTCTATTTTGCCTTCGAGTGTTCCGATGACGATGTTTCGCATCTGGTGGCCAACCAGAAAGAGAGAGACGGGTTCGCAGGTGACGATGATCGGGTCATATTCCTGCTTGAGCCCTCAGGGGCAGAAGACTTGTTCTTTGAAATCAGCGCCAATCCGGCTGGCATCATATCCGATAGAATGATTGAGATCTGTCCGTTTGGAACATATGTGATTCATCCCGAATGGGATAGTTCACTCAAGATTGCGACTCAGATCACCGAAGTGGGATGGACACTTGAGGTTGCGGTCCCTTTGAGTGACCTTGGTATTTCACCTGAGAAGACGCATGAACTTGGACTCAATCTGGCAAGATGGCATTCCAAAAGGAGACTCTTCGAAGCATTTCAGCTGCCCTATCGTTATAATTCAGACGGGCTGGGTATTCTCGTTCTGGAATAGCACCTCCGGAGTAAGGTCAAATGTCTGCCCGTTCCAGCTCTGGGTTTGAGGACATTCGAAAATTCCTGAGGGATGATTGTACCATGCGTGGGAAAGCCCCTCATACGTCAGCCCGAAAGCGATTGACAGGATACCTCACCGTAGGCTAAACTATCCCGTTGGTTTAGTGTATTGCCATGCTATCACTGAGGGCAGATGATGCCTCTTAAACAGGGCACGGTGCAGGTCTATACGGGTAACGGCAAGGGCAAGACAACAGCTGCTCTGGGTCAAGCTCTAAGAGCCTGTGGGCATGGGCTTAAGGTCATGATGATTCAGTTCATGAAGGGGTCAAAGAACTATGGTGAGGTTATGATCGCCGGTGAGATTCCGGGATTTGAGATTGTTCAATCGGGCTTACCCACTTTTGTTGAAAAGGGTAATCCGAGCGAAGAGGATCTGAGATTGGCACGGGAAGGGATGAAGCTAGCGAGGAAGGTGATCACTGAAGGCAAGTACGACATGGTAATTCTCGATGAGATCAATTGTGCCATCGACTACGGGCTTGTGAGTGTGGAAGACGTACTGGCTTTGATAGGTTCAAGACCTGAGACCATGGAGCTCATCCTTACAGGAAGATATGCTCCCCAAGAGGTGCTTGAGGCTGCTGATCTTGTTACCGAGATGAAAGAGCTCAAGCATCACTACAAGGCCGGAATAGCAATGCGGGAGGGAATTGAGTACTAACGCCTATGAAGATAGACCTGAAGGATTTGCTTGAGAGATTTGCAAAAGGTGATCGTTCTGCACTTTCGAGAATGATCACGCTGGTTGAGGACCAAACCGAGCTTGCCCCGATAATTCTTGATAGTGTCTATCCCAGAACGGGCAGGGCGTATCGCATAGGGGTTACGGGTCCTCCTGGTGCTGGCAAGAGCACTCTTGTTTCAAGCCTCGTCCAGGTGATCAGATCGAAGGATAAGCCCGTTGGGGTAATTGCGGTTGATCCTACGAGTCCCTTTACTGGTGGGGCACTGCTCGGTGATCGCATCAGGATGCAGGAAATCGGGCTTGATTCTGGAGTCTTCGTGAGAAGCATGGCAACGAGGGGATCGCTCGGAGGGCTGGCTGAAGCAGCAATCGACGTAGCCGATATCATGGATGCCTTCGGCAAGGAGATCATCGTTACCGAAACAGTTGGTGTGGGGCAATGTGAGCTGGAGATCGCTGAAGCTTGCTGCACGACTATTGGCGTAATGGTCCCTGAGTCGTGTGACAGTATCCAGGCGATGAAAGCTGGTCTCAT
>JALGWB010000383.1 GCA_025774405.1 bacterium | reverse complement strand
GAAACCCTGCGCCTCCTCGATGGAATCGTTGACATATATATGCCGGATATCAAATTCGTGGATGCCCAGAGCTGTCAGAACTACTTTGATGCCAGCGACTACCCAGAAGTTGTCAAAGCTGCCGTCAAGGAGATGCACAGGCAGGTTGGTGACCTTGTGATAAGGGACGGTCTTGCTGTGCGTGGCTTGCTCATCCGGCACCTCGTGATGCCTGAACATCTCGAGGATTCTCGCAGGATTTTCAGATTCATCGCTCGGGAAATATCTCCCATGACTTTTGTCAATGTCATGGATCAATACCGCCCGTGCCACAGGGCTGCCGATTTTCCGGAGATAGCCAGACGCATCTCTACTGAGGAATTTGATATAGCATTGGCCTACGCCCGTCAGGAGGGGCTTGAAAGAATTTACTATTGAAATGTGGCAGAAAGACGTTGAAAATCAGCCAGTACTTGTAAGTGCGTGCTTGATTGGATTGAGATGCCGTTATGATGGGAAGCGCTTGGATTCAGATACAATAAAAATGGTGCTAAATTTCCTAAGAGGATGTTGGTTTTTGCCTGTCTGCCCTGAACAGCTTGGTGGACTGCCAACAGTTCGTCCCCCCATGGAAATCGAACAGGGACATGGTGATGCGGTGCTTGATGGCCACGCGCGGGTTATTGACTCGCAGGGGACTGAGAGGACAGCTGAGATGATTCTGGGAGCGAATGAAACTTACAGAATCGCTGCCTTGGTAGGCGCAAAGGTTGCACTTCTCAAGGATGGCAGCCCATCATGTGGATCTCATTTGATAAAGCACAAGGGTCGGAGGATAAAGGGTGAAGGTGTGACTGCTGCCCTTCTCAAACGCAAGGGTATGGTCATCCTTAGCGAACATGACTTGAGGAAGCTTTAACAGGACATCCTGTGAAGAGAGTGATAAAGGGCATAGGGTTCGGATCTGCTTGTTTTGTCATAGGGCTATTATGTTTGAAATTCGGTTTCAATCTTTTGGAAAGTTTGATGCTCGTCGGCATTGCAGGTTCACTTGCTCTTCTGACTCTGGACCTCCCATGGGGAGGGAGACTATACCCTTCAGATGCATTGCTCCTGTGTCTCTGCCTGCTGAGGCCTAATCCTGAGATTGCCCTTTTAGGTGCTGCTCTTGCTGTGGCAGCTGGCTTCAGCAAGCTGACACGATGGCATGGCTTTGTCTCAAGTGGCCTCCGCAATGTTAGCGGTGCCATCGTTGCGGCGTCACTGTGGTCAAGGTTCACACCCAACCCAGGTGGAGCAGGTTTTATCGCTAATTGGCTTTCAGCGACCTCTCTAACAAGATGGATGACATCAGCCCAAGCGCTTCCACCACTCATACTCACCTGCCTGGCATATTTCACTGTTGTTACTGCAGTTGATAGTCTGACGCGAGGACGACGTGAGTTTGGGTTTGGTGAGTTCTGGTTTCTCAACTTTGGCAAGAATATGCATCATCACATTTTTACAGTACTACTCGGTGCTATAATGGCTGTTGCTTACAGGACGGACATTGGCTCAGCATCGTTTGTGCTGCTAGCGTTTCCTGTCGCGCTAACTCGTGACGCTCTAAGAAGAAGCCTGGATCTGAGAACTTCAAGGATGGAAGCTATAAAGGCTTTGGCTTCATCTGTTGATGCCAGGGATAGGCATACCTATAACCACTCGAGCAGGGTCGCTCGGCTGGCATCCATCCTGGCAAGGGATATGGGCTTTTCAGAATCAACTGTTGAGATGATCGAAGGAGGTGCGCTCCTGCATGACATTGGCAAGCTCGGCGTTGATACTGAGATTCTGACCAAGCCTGGACCTCTTGACAACGATGAGCTTGAGGCAATAAGGGCCCATCCAGTGCGGAGCGCTGAAGTTGTATCTCGTGTGGAGCTTCTTCAGAACTCGGCTGAGATAGTGATGCATCACCACGAGCGTCCTGATGGGAGGGGCTATCCGAAGGGGCTTAAGGGTCACGAGATACCGGTTGGTGCAAGAATTCTGAATGTTGCTGACGCGTTTGATGCCATGATCTCAGACCGGCCATATCGGAGAGGCAAAACTATCAATGAAGCTCTCGATGAGTTGCGTCGGGGTTCGGGTACTGAGTTTGATCCTGTCGTGGTGGAATATCTTGTCCGTTTGATCAATGAGGGTAGATTACGT
>JALGWB010000382.1 GCA_025774405.1 bacterium | reverse complement strand
CCGATAGCATCAGCGTCAGAAGGATTGAAAAGGAGGGCTATGTTTACGAATCCGACGGTGTGAATGCAATTGTTATCGATACCACAATAACATCTGATCTTCGTATCGAGGGTTTTGCTCGGGAGATGGTAAGTGCCATTCAGAATCTGCGGAAGAAATCAGGCTTTGACGTGACCGATACAATAAGGATTCACCTGACGGGTGGGGACCTCACTGCAAAAGCAGTCGAGAAGTTCGGTGGTCACATAACCAGTGAGACGCTTGCACTTTCGATCGACAGCGAGATTCCCGAGCTCGCGCAGCCGGCAGAGATCAATCTCAGTGGCGAAAATGTGGTGATAGTACTTGAAAAAGTGGAGGGAGACAAAGGTGGACAAGAAGGATCTTGAGTACTTCAAAGGTCTCTTGCTTGAGGAGCGTAAACGAATACTTGAAGAGCTTGGCTGGGTTGAAACCAATTACATTGGTAAGTCGAGCAAGGATACAGCTGGCGAGATTTCGAGTTTTCCTGTCCACCCTGCCGATGCTGGCACTGATTCTATGGAGATGGAGAAGGCCTATCTCATCGGGGCAGCAACCAGCGAGACACTCGAGGACATAAAGGAAGCTCTTGAAAGCATCGAGCGAGGTGACTATGGCAAGTGCGTAGTGTGCGGTCAGGAGATCTCGAGGGGGCGACTCGAGGCTTTGCCCCATGCAAAGCTCTGCCTTCAGTGTAAAGCAAAAGCCGAGGGGAATCAGGGAGCATAGGATTCGTGCAGTCACTTGCCGTGGCTTTGATTGTAATAGTGCTTGACCAGCTGACCAAGTTGGCTGTGGTTAACAATGTACCTATCTTGAGTCGCCGCCCAATCGTTGGTAGCATTCTTCGTCTGACACATATCCGCAATTCAGGTGCTGTCTTTGGAATCATGAAGGGCGCTGGTACCTATTTCACTTTCTTCTCAATCGTTGCTGCTGCTGTCCTGATTGTGGTTCTGTTTTTCGCAAGGAGGGCATCAGCGCTGGTGAAGATCTCATTGGGGCTTGTCCTCGGGGGTGCTGTAGGCAATCTTATCGACAGATTGCGTTATGGGGCCGTTGTTGATTTCATAGATATCGGTGTCAGCAGTAACCTTCGCTGGCCGTGTTTCAATGCTGCTGACGCAGCAATAACCATAGGAGTTATCCTTCTCCTTTTGAATTCCCTCAAGATTTCGGGGCGGATCACTTCCGAATGAGGCAATTTCAGTTGGTGGCAAGGTCCAGCGATCAAAGACTCGACAGATATCTCAGCGAAGAGGAGCATGTTGCCACAAGATCTCAAGTTCAGCGTCTGATAAAGACTGGTTTTGTTCTCGTCGATGGAAGATCTGTCAAACCCAGCCACAAGCTCAGGGCAGGCGAAGTCATTTCAGTTACCATTCCAGACCCTGAACCTGTAAACCTTGTGCCTGAGGAGATACCGCTCGATGTGGTCTTCGAGGATGAGCATCTCATTGTTGTCAACAAGCCTGCGGGTATGGTGGTCCATCCTGGAAGCGGGGTCCACCGTGGTACCCTCGTCAATGCCCTGCTGGCACACTGTGAGGATCTCAGCGGGATCGGAGGCTATCTCCGTCCTGGAATCGTCCACAGACTGGATAAGGGTACCTCTGGACTCATCATCGCGGCCAAGGATGACCGGACCCATGTGAGGCTATCTGAGGCTTTGAGGCGACATGAGATCAAACGAGTCTATGAGGCTATCGTCTGGGGAAAGCCACCTGCGGAAGCGACTGTGGAGACTCTCATAGGAAGAAGTCTCGCCGATCGCAAGCGGATGGCTGTCAGGATCAGGCAAGGCAGGGCAGCTGTTACCACCTTCAAGGTAGTCGAGGAGTATGCTATCGCAAGTCGTCTTATGGTTACCCTCGGAACGGGAAGGACTCACCAGATAAGGGTACACCTGGCGCACATCGGTCATCCGGTTTTTGGTGATCCAACCTATGGAGGCAGACGCCGGAAGTATGGAGATTTCAGCCAGCAATTGATGCGCAAGGCCAGGCAGTGTCTTGAGGTCATCGATCGGCAAGCACTTCATGCAAGAAGACTTGTCTTTACTCATCCAATAACAGATACTACAATGAGGCTTGAAGTGGCAGTGCCTGAAGATATGAAGGCACTGAAGGAAGCATTGAGGCAGATTTAGGCAAAGGAG
>JALGWB010000381.1 GCA_025774405.1 bacterium | reverse complement strand
TGCCCGGGAGAAATCAAAGGAGCTTCGCCGCTTGCTCGGTGTCCAGGGTCTGCAGAAGGCTCGTAACCTCCTGCATGATCCAGGAATAAGCATTGTGCGGGAAGCCCTCATCGCTGTTCGAGCTGCCTCAATTCATGCCATGCATGATCCAACCGAAGGAGGGCTCATCTGGGGCCTGAAGGAGCTTAGCCTTGCAACTGGCAAGGGAGTTGAAGTCAATCTTGACGATATTCCGATCTATCATGAAACGGAGCTGATCTGTGATTACTTTGGGATAGACCCGCTTGGACTCATTGCGTCAGGTTCACTTCTCATTGTTGCTGCGGCTCAGGATTCAGCGAGAATAAGACGTTCACTCAAGCGGGCAAGTATAGAGTGTAGCGAGATTGGTGTGATCAGGGGCAAGCAGGTTACCTTGCGAAGAGATGGTAAGCGCATGTCTATACCTGAAATCAAGTGTGATGAGGTTGCGAGGGTCTTGGGGAGCTCAACTCCTTAGGGTGACATTCGCCCTTGTGCTCTTCGCGAGATTCTACGCCGAAAGCTGCCTTCTTAAGCCGACAAACAGAGCGACAGCCATTGCGGCAACAACCGAGCCGTAGCCAAATGTTGCAACAGGGTCAACCTGCCACAGAATGCCAGCGATGAGACTTGCTGGCAACGTTGCCAGTCCAGTTGCTGTATGAAATGCCCCAAGAGCTGTCGCCTTTGTCTCGGGCGGGGCAAGATCCGAAACCATTGCTCGGTGGTTGCCATCAATGATCGCATGCACAATCCCATAAAGCGCGAAGAGTGCGATAAAACTGATGCGGGAGTCGAATAGTGCAAAGCCGATGCAGACAAGGACGAAAAGACTGTAGCCCATTATCAGGACTGGTCTTCTTCCGATGCGATCTGAGAGGAGACCGAACGGGACAGCCATGCTTGCATAGAAGATATTAAACAGCACATATAGCAAGATAGGGGCGCCGACCGCCAGCCTGCCTGAGAAAAGGTGCTGAGTACGGAGGATGAAAAACATGTAGCTAAAGTTTGCTAGGGTGAAAATGCTTGCAATAAGAATAAAGAGCCGCAGTCCTCGGGGTAGATGGGAATGAGCGATGAGAAGGCGACGATGGCGGCAATGAGGATGATCTTGGCCAGGTCAAAGTTGAGAAACCAGTAGAGCAGGAAGACAACCGCCGATCCCAGGAGAGCTCCAGAGGTATCAAGAGCTCGATGGATACCAAATCCCTTGCCATGCGCCTCGGGCATTGATTCGGCGATTATGGCATCCCTGGGTGCTGTTCTCATTCCCTTGCCAACTCTTTCAAGTCCTGCAAAGACAAGCACGTGCTGCCATGTTCTCGAAAATGCAAGCAATAGCTTGAAACCAGACGAAAGCCCATAGCCAGACGAAAGGAATATCTTTCTCCTGCCTGTCCTGTCCGACCACCACCCGCAAATGACTTTTAGCAGACTCGCAATGCTCTCCCTTAAGCCACCAATGATGCCAACTGCCAGACCACCGCCACCAAGAGTCGTGATCAAAATGGGAAGAATGGGCATGATCATTTCGCTACTGAGGTCATTGAGGAAGCTTATAATCCCGAGGATTACAACATTGTGGCTCATACGACTGCTTTTCTGTTTATCCCTCATAGCCCTAAACCACTGTTGAGGTTCAAACTATTGACAAATGCATCCTAAGGCAGCGTGGCGCCTGATTACAACATCATTTTGCTTATGGCCGAACATCATCTGAAGCTTAGTGAGAATCAACTGAAGGCTCTTGACTTGATGGCGAAACACGCTGTACAGTAGTCTCACAACGGTGTACTGGTGTCGGTTGCGAGGGTGTCCATGGGGCCAGTCCCACCAGGATTGTTTTCTCAGGAGGTGCTTTGATGATACCATGTAAGCCTGTGTTCGCTGGAATTGTTCTGGCTTTGACACTTGCTCCATTGATTGCTCACGCAGTAGGTGAGACTACAGCTCCATCAATGGCAATGCCCACTTCGATGAGGAGTTATGGGATGGGCGAAACCGGCGTCGCTGACGATTCAGATCCCGGCAATGCTTTCTATAATCCAGCAATAATCTCATCGTTCTCCGGTGTTTTCGCAAGTGGTGGCTACTCAAACCTGATACCGATGCTTAGCGAGGATGTCCGGCTAACTTATACTGGTATCCTCGCAGGTTTTCAGGAAGCGCCTGGCAGAGCAACGAGGCTGGGAGCAGGTGGCAGCGTCGAATATGTGAGGTTGAACTTGGGGGAGTGGACTGGCTTCAGTCCAGCAGGAGACACCGTCCAGCCCTATGAATCCTTTGAGCGCTATTTCCGTGCCTCGCTTGCCGGGGGTTTCACATTTGCCAGGTCAGTCCGGATAGGCGTCGGTGCCTCGCTCAAGCACTGGAGATGGGCCTGGAAAGACAGTTACTCTGACCTCAGCTGTGGATGGGATGCCTGGGCTGGCGACGCTGGCCTTCTAATGAGGATCACTGGAGACGTCAAGCCAGGGTTGCACCTGGCAGTCTCGAGTGGCTTTAGCTATCTCAGCTTCGGGCATCATGTGAGAATTGGCGGCTCAAAAGTTCCATTGCCTACCACGATGAGGCTGGGAGTGGGTTTCAGACTGGAAGCCAATCCACTTGAAGAGCTGAAACACATCTTCGGATATGAACCACGCATGGCTTCAATTGCTGCATATCTCGATGTCATCGACAACCGTCATTCCCATGATAGACCCATCGTCAAGTGGGGTGCGGAATTGAGCTTCATAGAGATGCTTCACTTTCGCATAGGCTATGTCAATGATAAGCCTGGTCGCATAGAAGACTTAACATGGGGGTTCGGGCTCGGGATACGCTTGCGGAATCTCATGGGCAGGTTTGACTATGCAAGGCGTCCTCTGGCAGAAGATCTGGGGCATGAGAACAAGTATGGGGGTGTCGTGGGGTTTGTATGGTAGGGGCATTCGGGAGATGAAGTGCATCGATTTGGCATCTTGCCGACGGTCACTTCGTCTCGTGCTCGCCTGTCTTGCTCTCGCGTCTATGAAGATAAGGCAAAACGATACCGAGGATGATGCCAAGCCTGACAGCCGTTCCCCAGTCGACCACCCCTGCCCCATGGGCGATGAGACTGTAAAAGTAGGAGACGACTGCTGATATGACAAACACTATGGCGAAGGTAAGCACGCCGTCGATGACTATTCGAGCTCTCTTCACATCTATCGTCCTTGGATTGGCCCCAATGCGAGTGCAATCGGTCGGTTTCTGCGTG
>JALGWB010000034.1:21687-22231 GCA_025774405.1 bacterium | reverse complement strand
TGACGTTGTAAGAACGAAGATGGCAAGGAAAAACAAATAGATGCGCAAGCGCATGCGCTCAGTCTTTCATCGGAGCCTCTTGCTTTGGCTCGCTCGGCTTTTGAAACTTTGGCTTAGGAGTGAAGCCCTGAGCCTCTTTCAGCATCTTCGACTTGCCCTCGAAGAAGACACCGTCTTCAATTACCAAGCTCATGCTCTCAACATCACCAATCAGCTTTGAGCCCGATTCAAGCTCCACCTTCCGTTTAGCAAAGATGTTGCCCTCCACTGTCCCGCTTATTGTAGCATGGTTAGTGTGGATCTCCCCCTTAACGATCCCGCTCTTGCCGACGATGACTGAGTCCGTTGAAACAATCTTCCCCTCAAACTCACCATCAACTCTTATAGTGCCTTTCGCATCGACATCACCAACAAACTTGCAACCACTGCCAAGAATCGAGCTTACCGCCCCCTGTTCAACGCCTTCTTTTCCAAACATTTGCCCACCTCCGCTGCTTGTCATTTGAACTCAAAGGATACATACTGCATTGGATCAACAGGAGTA
>JALGWB010000034.1:0-21675 GCA_025774405.1 bacterium | reverse complement strand
TCCGCCCGGTATTTCCAACCGTAGCAATGATCTGACCGACCGTTACATGATCTCCCTCCTTTACAAGCAGTTTCTCATTGTGACCATAGACTGTCATAAGGGAATCACCATGATCCACGATGACAAGATTTCCATAGACGTCATCCCAACCCGCAAAAGTCACAATCCCATCACGAGCACACCGTACAGGTGTTCCGGTAGCTGCGGCAATATCAACCCCCGGATGGACTGCACCACCCTCAGCATCCACCGAGAAAGTGCGCGATACGAACCCCTCAAGCGGAGCAATCATACCCTCCCTGCTGAAGTAATTCCCTTCATAGAAGGGTCGTAGAATCGCATATGTGTATTTCCTGGGCCAGGTATTTGGTTCGACGCTTTCTATCACCGGGTGACTCGTCGGGGTGGTCTCGGTTGGCATCTCGGTAGCAACTCCAGCCCAGGCTTCAATCTGACGACGCATTTGTTCAATCCGGGCGACTTCACGTCTGATCTCGTCAAGTTTCTGCTGCTGTTGTCGCAGGCGCGCATTTTCAGCTCTCAGTTGCTCGACCTTAACAGCAAGCATAGCCAGACGAGTGTATGTAATGCCAATGAAGGCCAGCCCAACCAGCAAGCCCAGTCCACCAATTATGATGACTGTGGCGACTCTGCCAGGAACATTGAAGCTCACAGTTCTCGCCGTACCGTGCGGTGCAATTATGAGAGAGAATCCCTTCGATATCTGTGTGAGCAATGCATGCACCTAACTTGCGCCTCCCAAACGCTACTACCTCAACTCAGGCCATCGCTTCAAGAATTCTGGTGAGATCATCCATTGAGTAGAACTCGATCTCTATTTTTCCGTGGCCACCATGCAGGAGAATCCTTACACGGGTACCGAGCTTACGCATCAGCGATTCCTCGAGACGGGCTATCTCAACATCCATGCCTCGAGGTGACCGCTGCCGCCTTCCCCGTGTTTTCTCACGTTGTCGGCGTCTCACCACGGCTTCAACCTGCCTAACTGACAGTCCGCGATGGCGAATCATGTGATACACCTGCTCAATTGTGTGTTCATCCTCAAGCCCGAGAAGTGCTCGAGCATGACCCACACTTATTTCGCCCTTCTCGAGCCCTTCGCGAACCAGCTCGGGTAATTGCAGTAATCTCAATGTGTTCGCAATTGTACTTCGATCCTTGCCTATCTTGTGAGCCAATTGCTCCTGGGTGAGATCGAAGCGCTGAATGAGCTCTTTGTAACCACGAGCCTCATCGATGGGATTAAGATCCTCACGCTGAAGATTCTCAACCAAAGCAATCTCAAGGGCTTCGCTATCTGAAACCTGTCTTACGACGGCTGGGATCTTATCAAGTCCCGCCAATTTGGCAGCCCGGAGTCGCCTCTCACCGGCTACAAGCTCATAGCGACCAGCCTTTCTCCGCACGATGACCGGCTGAAGCACACCCTGCTGGCTTATGGATTGCCTGAGATCATCAAGCGAAGCCTCACTCATCCTCGTTCGCGGCTGATAGGGATTGGCAGCAATCTCATCAATTTCTATTTCGGTTACACCGCTGGCAGCGCCCGGTGGCTTTAGATCGGGTATCAGGGCATCCAGCCCCTTGCCGAGGGCCTTTCTAGCCACTTGCCATCACCTCCTTTGCTAGCTCCATATAACTCTTTGCTCCTGCTGACATTACGTCATAAAGCAGGATTGGTTTTCCAAAACTCGGTGCCTCACTCAAACGCACGTTCCGTGGAATTACTGTCGCATAGACTCTATCTGCAAAGAAACGCCGTGCCTCCTCAGCCACCTGCTGTGAAAGATTGGTTCTGCTGTCAAACATCGTTAGCAGCACCCCATCAATGGTAAGTGCGGGATTGAGATTGCGACGGACGAGGTCAATGGCATTCAGCAGCTGGCTTAGCCCCTCAAGTGCATAGTATTCACATTGCACAGGTATTATCACACCATCGGCAGCTGCCAATGAGTTGACTGTAAGCAGTCCAAGTGAAGGTGGGCAGTCGATGATCACGAAATCATAGCCATCCTTTACGGGTTCAAGTGACCGTCGCAGGCGCATTTCCCTTGCCATCATGCCAACGAGCTCAACCTCAGCACCCACCAGCCGCTGATGCGATGGGACAAGGTCGACTCCAGGCACCTGGGTCGCTACGATACACTCATTCAAAGGCAGACCATCCACCAACACCTCATAAATCGTGGTCGTATTGTTGTCATCTATACGAATGCCCAATCCACTACCGGCGTTAGCCTGGGGATCAACATCAACCAGCAGTGTCCTGCGGTCAGCGATACCGAGAAAGGCTGCAAGATTTACAGCCGTAGTTGTCTTGCCAACTCCACCTTTCTGATTGGCAATGGCAATTACCTTGCCCAAAATCGTAGCCCCCTACCCAGCCCTGCGCACAATCACAAAATTTCTCAACGGGTTACACCAGTTTCCCCATGGGCTCGCTATTACAAGCAATGCCCTGCCACCTCGCTCGAGATACTTCTCAGCAGGCTTCACTTCCCCTAGCGCTCCACTTCCCTTATAAGCCACGATCACCCCTCCAGGTCGAACCAGGGGAAGTGCCCACTTTAGTAAGATTCTGAGCTTCGTAACCGCCCGAGCAACAACGAGATCGAAAGCTTCATGCTTTGCCTTCTGAAACGACTCTTCGTCGGCACGCTCTATCAAATAGGTTGCACCCCCAACCGCATCACAAGCCGCCCGAAGGAAATTCTCCCGCTTCCGCCTCCCATCACACACGGTAACCCTCAGCCTCGAACACAAACCTGCCAGTACAAGCCCGGGCAGCCCATTGCTTCCCCCTATGTCAACGGCCTCAAGCTCGCATTTGGGCGTTATGATCGGCAGCAGTGAGGCTGAATCGCAGAAGTGATAAGTGACAAGACGATCCACATCCTGACGCGATATCAGATTTATCGATCTGTTCCAATCAACGATCAATTGTGCAAGCCTCGCCAGGCAATCTCCAGCATCCTGGCGCACCTCAATTCCCCTCTTGTGGAGCGCCTCAATGAGTCTCCCGATGGCTCCACTATAATCGTTATGCCGTGGCACTTTTCTCATTTGTCGCCCGGGTGCATTTGGCAAGGTAAATCAAGATGCTTGAAATATCGGCAGGGGTGATTCCGGCGATTCTACCTGCCTGCCCGATCGATCTCGGTTTGATCTTGTTGAGCTTCTCAACAGCTTCTCTCGAAAGCCCGTGCACGTCTCGATAATCAAGCCAGCTCGGAATCCTCCGGCTCTCACTGCGGTCAAGTTGCTCAGCACGCTTGATCTCCCTCGCTATATAGCCCTCGTACTTCACCTCTATTTCGACTCTCCTGAGTACCTGATCGTCGTATTCCCTAAGCCATGCAGCGACCTCCCTGAGGTGACGCCATGTAATCCCGGGCCGCTTGAGGAGTTGCTTTAGAGTGACACTATCATCGGCCATGCTCACCCGCGTTGTCTCAAGCTTCTGAATGACTTCGGCGCACAAGGCCTCCCGCTTCTGAACTTCAGCAAGCACTTCGCCGGGGATGAGTCCGAAGCCATGACCATATGGCATGAGTCGCTCATCGGCATTGTCCTGCCTCAATATCAGGCGATATTCGGCACGCGAGGTGAACATACGGTAAGGCTCGCTTGTCCCCTTGGTAATCAGGTCGTCAATCAGGACGCCGATATAGGCTTGATTTCGACCGAGCGTGAATTCCCCCCGTCCCAGGACTTTCAGGGCGGCATTCACGCCTGCCACGATCCCCTGTGCAGCTGCCTCTTCATAACCAGATGTTCCATTTATCTGACCGGCCAGATAAAGTCCCTCGATACGTTTCGTCTCAAGGGTTGGATAGAGCTGGGTTGGCTGAACGAAGTCATATTCGACTGCATAGCCTGGTCGAGTTATTTCTGCATGCTCGAGTCCCGGTATAGTCCTGACCATTTCGATTTGCACATCCTCTGGCAGACTGGTTGCCAGTCCACTCACGTAATACTCGGTAGTGCAATCACCTTCAGGCTCAAGAAACAACTGATGGCTCTGGCGATCGGGGAAGCGTACAACCTTATCCTCGATGGAAGGACAATAACGTGGCCCTATCCCTTCGATCCGACCAGCGTAAAGTGGGGATCGATCGAGATTTGCCCGAATGATTGCATGGGTTTGAGGCGTCGTCCTCGTGATGAAGCAATCAGCGCGGGCCACAATTGGCTGCCTGGTGCGATAAGAGAACGATCCAATACCGGTCTCTCCCGGTTCTCTTGGTAACCCATTAAACTCTATTGACTTACCACTGATGCGTGGTGACGTGCCCGTCTTGAGCCTGCCCATCTCAAAACCAAGATGCTTTAGGTCATCAGCAAGCCCATAGCTTCCACACTCACCATTCCGTCCCCCACCAAAGCTTCTCAGGCCGATGTGAATCGTACCCCTCAGGAATGTGCCACTTGCAATTATGACCGTTCTTGAATAGAACCTGTAGCCGGTGTGGGATTCAACACCAACAATTCGATCCCCCTTGACCAGAATCCTCTCAACAAGAGTTTGACGCAGTTCAAGTCGTTCCTGAGATTCGATCGTTCGCCGAATCTCCATCTTATATCTCTGGCGATCGTTCTGAGATCTGAGCGACCACACCGCTGGCCCCTTACTCCGATTCAGCATGCGCATCTGAAGAGCTGTACGATCCGCAATGAAACCCATCTCCCCACCCAGTGCATCTATCTCTTTGACAAGATGCGACTTAGCCAACCCGCCAATTGCGGGATTACACGACATCTGTCCAAGATTCTCGATGTTCAGCGTAAGCAGAAGCGTCTCACAGCCCATGCGAGCAGCAGCAAGCGCTGCTTCGCAGCCCGCATGACCTCCACCGATCACTATGACATGGTAGGTTTTGGGATGATCCATCGCCCTAGTGTTTCACGTGAAACATTTCACTTGCCAATGCAAAATCTGGCAAAAATCTCGTCAAGGAGTTGCGAAGCTACGTTTTCACCTGTGACCTCTCCCAGATACTCCAGTGCCCACCTAAGATCGGCTGCAACGAGCTCTGGAGAAGCTCCTCCCACAAGCGCCCCCTTTGCCCGCTCTATGGCATCAAGTGCCTGCCTTATACATGTGGCATGACGTTCACTCACCACGATCTCAAGATCGAGATCACCTGCTTGCTCTCTTGCAACCCGCTTAAGCTCTTCGAGCAGATCCTCGACACCATAACCCTTGAGCGCAGAAACGCGAATCGGTCGTCGAAGCCTGCCGAGGTCGGCTTTCAACGGTAGATCGATCTTGTTTACAACAACTACATGACACTTCTCCGCCGCCTGCTCGAGAATGTCCCAATCAGCCAATGTCAGGGGTTCACTCACATCAATTACTACAAGTGCAACATCACACCTCCTGAGGCTTACCTGCGCGCGTCTTACAGCCTCCTGCTCGATCAGATCGTTGCTTGCACCCAATCCAGCCGTATCGTGCAGACTAAGACAGAAGCCATTCAGATTGAGGCGAGCATCAACCGTGTCCCGCGTTGTTCCCGGTAGGGGGCTCACGATAACACGGTCCTTTCCGATAAGCCGATTGAACAGGCTTGATTTGCCCACATTCGGTCTTCCCACAATCGCAACTTCGATCCCCGATCTGATGTACCGCCCCGCCTCCTCGGTAGCCAAAAGACTCTCAAGCTCATTGCATGCTGTGTCAATATTCTGTATGAGGTTCTGCCGATCGCACTCACCCAGCTCTTCCTCAGGAAAATCGATCTCAGCCTCAAGCCAAACAAGCCCATCGAACAGGATGCTTTCAATCTGCCTGAGCTTCTCGGAAAGCCCACCCCTGAGCTGTCTCAGGGCAAGTTTATGCGCAGTCTCGTTCGCTGCCCGTACGATATCGCAAACAGCCTCAGCCTGAACCAGGTCGATCTTGCCGTTCACGAATGCTCTCCGGGTGAATTCACCGGGCTCTGCCAGGCGCGCACCTGCTTCGAGAAGCCGCCTGAGGACGAGTCTTGGAGCCGTCATACCGCCATGACACGATATCTCAATGACATCCTCTCCTGTCACCGAATGCGGACCCCTCATCACTGTGAGCAGTACCTCGTCGATTAGGCTGCCGTCAGATGCGGTGATTTCACCAAAGAGCACTGAGCGATTTCGTGCCTTAGAAGGCTGGATGCGCCCTCTGAAGACCCGATCGGCGACAGCAATTGCCCCCCTTCCACTCATTCTTATAAGGCTGACGGCTGATTCACCTGGTGCCGTCGCCACCGCAGCTATGGTATCCTCACTCACTTTCGCCCGTCCCCTCCCCAGGCGGTCTCGTCCTCCGCTGTGGTGCGATAACCACACTCTTCAGATCACCGTCCCCAACCGTATAAGTTCTTACCTCTGGATCACTGGCAAGCGCCAGATGTATGATGCGACGTTCAGCTGCCGAAAGCGGCTCGACCTGCATTTCCTTGTTGGTAGCCTTGACCCTCGAAGCCATTGATAACGCCTTTGTTCGCAAGGAATTTGTGCGGCGTTCCCGATAGCCACCAATGTCCACCTGCATCCGGACACTACGCTTGAGCTGTTTACCAACCATGCGCCTCGCCAGATGCTCAAGTGCCTCAAGATTTTGCCCCTTCTTGCCTATCAAGAGCCCGTCAACCCCGGCTGTATCGATCTTGACGAGATGGAGATCGCCCTGCAGTTCAACGCTCACCTGGGCACTTACGTCCATCAGCCTCATAAGATTCGTTACCATATCTTCGATCTTGGCTCTGACAGCCTCTTTATCATCCTTCTTGCGAACGATCACCCGAGCCTGCTTGGCTCCAACCAATCCGAGAACACCTTTTGAACCCTCGTCAAGCACCTCGACTTCAACCTCTTCACGAGTCGCTCCCAGGCGTGCAAGCCCCTTCTCAATTGCCTCCTCAACGGTTCGTCCTTCGTCGATGACTTCATCAAAATCTGTCAGGTGGTTTTCCATGGTTATCCTCCGGTTGCTGTTTTGATATATCTCTCCTCAGATCTTCCCACCAGATATTGATGGACAATCGTCAGCACATTGTTAACCAGCCAGTAAAGCACAAGCCCCGAAGGGAATCTAAAAAACATTACTGTAAAAACAATCGGAAGAAAATAGGTCATGGCTGCCTGTTTCGGATCCTTGGTTCCCATCTTCTGCTGTACAAACATGGCCACGCCCATAAGAATCGGGAGCAAACTGACATTATTGCCGATAAAGGGCAGAGAGAAAGGCAGGTGAGCGATAACATCAGGTCTGGATAGGTCCTTTATCCACAGTACAAATTCGGCTCGCCGTAACTCGATCGTTCGTGAAAGCACATTGAAAAGTGCAATGAACACCGGCATTTGAGGTACAAGAGGCAAGCATCCACCAACAGGATTGACACCATGCTTACGATAAAGCTCTATCATAGCCCGGTTAAGTTTTTGCGGATCGTTCTTGTACTTCTGTCGTAACATCTCCATCTCGGGTTGCAGCCGCTGCATTGCTCGCATCGACTTGAAGCTCTTCTGAGCCAGAGGGTAGAAGAGCAACTTCGTGAGTGTCGAAAGGATTATTATGACCAGCCCATAATTCGGCACTACTTTGTGAACCAGAAGCATGAAAGAGAAAATCAGCCGGCTCAGCGGACGTATCCAGCGCCAGCCGAAATCAACCGCTTTCTCCAAGCCCAGGCCGACGGCTTTAAGTCCTTCGTAATCAAGCGGACCTACATAGAAGATGAACTCAGCAGGCTCCCCGTCCTTGCGATCCATCTCCCCCGCCACTCCGATCGCATCCTTACCTCTAACGAAAGCCCTGGCCAAGGCAATTGATCCATCCTGAGTTGCAAAAGCTGCCAGGAAGTACTTGGTCTTAACGCCTGTCCACCTGAGATCTGCCCCCAGTGCGATTTCCTTACGCTTTCTCACTTTCCCGAGACTTTGCTTGACAAGCCCCTCACTGCCAAAAGCTAGGCTTGCAAAATTCCTCAGGTCATCATTGCGATTCGGCTCGGTCGTGCTAAGCCCTGAATACCAGCCGGTCTCGATCGCCCGCACCTCCTGAGAACCCGGACCTCTAACGTCAAGGCTAACCGTGATAACATACGAATCTCCTCTGAAACCAAGCAATTTGGTCACGCTGAGTCCGCTCTCGTTGATGAGTGTCAGCGAAAGCGTCTTGACCTCCTCAGCTGCCACATGGAGTGAATCGGCCGAAGCTTCAAAGATTGACTGAGCAAGGTCGATCCGCTCGCCCGTCTTAAGGTGGAGGGCAACACCGAGGGGCAGGCTATCGCAGATAGTACTGTCCTGCGGTATGAGTTCAACCGGACGATCATCCGGTGAAAGGTAGCGGTGGAGCTTAAAGCTTGTCAGCACTCCACCAAGAGTTGAAAGCCTTGCCGTATAGAGGGGGGTTTCAACAGTTATCGTCTCTGCCTCGGCTGCGACTGGCTCAATCCTCACCTCAACAGCCCGTACCTCGGTTGTATCCACCTGGGCAGGTTCCTCAGCAGGCATCTCCGCTGGAGCCTGGATTACAGGTCGCCTTCTCGGTCCGATGAGGAAGTAATTGAAGATCAAGACAAGGAACATCAGCAAAACTGCTATGAAGGCTCGCTTCTCCATGATTGGTTACCTATGGAACTGGATCAATGCCACCACCCCCGAGGGGATGGCATCTCAGGATCCGTCGTAGTGCCAGGACAAGACCCCTGCCGAGTCCGTGCTTTTGTAATGCCTCAAGAGCGTAGGTCGAGCACGAAGGTCTGAATCTGCAACTCGCCGGTAGCACCGGCGAAATAACAATCTTATAGATCCTGATAATACCCACCAGTAACAGAATGACCAGTCGTTCTAGCATGGGTCATGCTTCCTGAGCAGACCATAACGTTCAAACAGCTCTTCCATATCAAGCCTTATCTCTGTGCTTTTTAGCCGGGCCGCATCCTGCTTTGCAACGAAGACAACCTTGAAACCTCCCGGCTCTAACCTCACCTTCAAGCGCCGATAAGCCTCGCGGAGCACTCTTCGAGCCCGATTACGCTTAGCCGCCTTTCCAACAGCCTTGCCAGCGATAAAACCCGCACTCGAGTCAAGGTCCGGGCGTATAAGCAGAAAGGCCTTGTAAGCGCCCCTGTCAATCAGTCTTCCCTCTCTTATAACCTCTTTATATTCAAACCGATTTGTTATTCGCTCGCTCTTTTTGAGCCCCTCACGCGGCAAGGCGCTTTCTCCCTCGCCTTCTCCGGCGCTTGAGCACTGCTCTACCCTGTCGATTGTTCGAACGCTTCCTGAATCCGTGCTTCCGCTTGCGTTTGCGGTTATGCGGTTGATATGTTCGCTTCAACTTCGATCCCCCTTACCTATTTCGATTTGTGGGATTGTAAGTTGTAAGTACCATAGATGTCAAGAGATTTTGCGGTCTCCCGTGCGAATCTTTACCAATTTCATGAGAGATTTCCAAAAAAAGCTTGCATGCATTCTCAGGAAGTGATAATATGCGTACCAACACTCCGGAGGGTGAGATCTGGCAATGTGGATAACTCGAGCGAGCTTTGCATCGGTTAAGGATGCTACCGGAGCCACTCAGAGACAACCTATCCACTCACTTCGATGTGCAGCAGAGCTGTGGATAACTCTACTTGGATACATTGTTTATCTCTATTTATCTTCTTGTACCACAACCGATTATGTAGTTATCAACGGTTGTGGACAACCCGGGGGCTTCATAACTAGGTGTACTGATACCTTTCTCTGGTGAGCCCCAGGCCTAATCCGTTGTTCTTAAGCCTGCTAAGCCTTGTGGATAACTTGTGGACTATGGACGCTATGAGGGTGTAAGTGATGGAAACCTCAGCAAGCGAAATCTGGAAAGAGGCTGTTACCAAGCTTGATTCCAAGTTAGATCGTCACAACTTTGAGACATGGATAATACCCATAAAACCACTCGGCATTGATGGAAGCTCGTTTCGGCTTGGTGTTCCGAGTAGGTTCTTCGCGAATTGGATCGAGGAGCATCATTCACTTGTTCTGCGTGAAACACTCAAGGAGATAACCGGGACAGACTTCCAGCTCAACTTCAGTATTATTGCAAGTGAAGAGCCACCACCAGAAATCGTCTCTCAAACTCAACAACCTCCGCCCCGTCGTACAGCAAACGGTACCTACTTAAACCCGAAGTACACCTTCCAAAGCTTCGTTGTTGGTAGCAGCAATCAGTTCGCCCATGCGGCCGCTAAGGCAGTTGCCGAGAATCCCGCTCACACCTACAATCCTCTGTTCATCTATGGTGGGGTTGGCCACGGGAAAACCCACATAATGCAAGCCATTGGGAACCATGTACTGGCAACCAAGCCAGATCTGCGTGTTTGCTATGTCTCAGCAGAAAAGTTCATGAATGAGATGATCTATGCTATTCAACACGGAAGCACGATCAACTTCAGAAACAAGTATCGCGGCATCGATCTCTTGCTGATCGATGATGTTCAGTTTCTTGCAGGCAAAGACAGCACCCAAGAGGAATTCTTCCATACGTTCAATTCGCTCTATGATGCACGTAAGCAAATTGTGGTGACCAGTGATAGAGCACCGAAGGAGATCCCTACGCTCGAAGAACGGCTCGTATCGAGATTTGAATGGGGTCTGGTTACTGACATCCAGCCACCGGATTTTGAAACGCGCGTAGCGATTCTCAAGAAGAAAACTGAGGAAGAGAACATCACCATCCCTGATGACGTTTTCCATATGATAGCCAGCAGTATTAAGTCAAACATCCGTGAACTTGAGGGTTCCCTTGTCAAGCTCATCGCTTATGCTTCCCTTACAGGAAGACCTATTACACAGGAGTTAGCAACCGAAGCCCTAAGGGATATCCTTGAGCCTCAGACCAGAACTGTTGGCATTGAAGATATAAAAAGAGTTGTTGCTAACTACTATAAAATCTCTCCCGATGCTCTAGTGGGGCGCAAGCGAACCTCGGCAATTGCTCAGCCTCGACAGGTTGCAATGTACCTGGCTCGGATGCTGACCAACATGTCACTGACTGAGATAGGGGCCAGCTTCGGCAAGCGTGATCATACGACCGTAATACATGCCTGCGACAAGATCGGAGAAATGGTCAAGGCTGATCCTGGATTCAAGAGCCAGATTGATCATCTCGTGGAGATGATTCGTCAATCTGCATAAGATGTGGAAAAGGCTGTCAACTCACTGGTGATGAATCGGTGGATAACCCGATCATCTGCTGGATATGTTGACAACCCCAGTTTTTTCCACAGCCAAGTCACGTTGAGTTGACTTAAAAGATCAATCGGAAGTGCAAGTCATGGCAAAAGTTGCGAATCTTTTCCACAAATTCACGGTCACTACTGCTAGCTCTACTAGAGCTGATAAAGATAGAACTAATAGGGAACCAAAAACGCTTTGACAGTTCCCGTTACCTGACCTAACATTGGGCTGTGAGAGAGGAGGCGGGAAGATGAGAATCAGCAGTGTTGTACCCACGACATCATCAATACCTGTGCTTTCAAACCTCTTGCTTGACGTGGAAGGTGATCGGATCACGATTTCGGCAACTGATCTTGACATTTCGATAATAAGCCAACTCAACGGAGAGGTTTCTGAAGCCGGATCAATCACAGTTGCCGCAAGAAGGCTATACGAGATTGTAAGAGAGCTACCTGGTGAGCAAGTCGATATTACCACAGATGGCAATCAGATCACCATCACCTGTTCCAGGGCGAGCTTTAAGATGATGGGAATGGAGAAGGAACAGTTCCCGCAAATTGCCAATCTCGAGAATGAAGAAAGGATTTCAGTCAATGCCGAAGTACTGGAGAAGATGATAAGGCGTACAGTCTATGCTGTGGCCAAGGATGAGACGCGACCTGTTCTTAGCGGAATCCTGTGGGAGCTTGGTAAGAGTGAAATGAGTATGGTTGGAACTGACGGTCATCGGCTTGCTCGAATGGCAATCAAAGGCCCATTTGCTATAAAAGAGGAGATGGGAGTAATCATCCCACCCAAGGCTCTCAGTCAGGTACTCAAGTTGCTCGATGGAACCGATGAGATAACAATAGCTGTTGATAAGGCATTTGTTGGCTTCTTCGTTGGCGACACGGTTATCTATAGCAGACGGATTGAAGGTACATTTCCTAACTATCAGAAGGTTATTCCTGAGAAAAATCCGAACATTCTCGTGACCGATCGACTCGAGTTAATGAGCGCGACAAGGCGCGTTTCACTCCTTGCTGACTCAAAGACGCATAAGATTAAGATGTACTTGAGCAAGGAAGGACTGAAGTTGACTGCGAGCACGCCTGAACTTGGTGAGGCTGAGGAAGAAGTCCCGGCAACTTACACTGGCGATGAGATGGTAGTGGGCTATAATGCCTCTTATATTCTCGATGTACTCAAGACCACTGATGCTGATGAGGTAAAATTCGAACTGGGTAAACCCGTTGAGGCTTCTGTTATTAAACCCGCATCTGAACCGGGAGAGGAATCCTACATCTGTCTTGTCATGCCATTGCGCCTGGCTGAACATGGATAGGAATTGGGGCGCTAACAGGTGTACATCCAGCAAGTTCGGCTTACCAATTTTCGTAACTTCGCCAATGCAGTAGTCAACTTCACTCAGCAACGCAATCTAATTCTCGGAAGGAATGCCCAGGGCAAAACCAACCTGCTGGAGGCTATTCATATTCTTGCTGTTGGCAGATCACACAGGGAAAGACGCGAAGCCAATCTCATAAGGTTTGGTGAGAAATTCTACAGAATCGAAGGCGTATTCCACCATATCGGCGTCCGTAATGTTGTCGAGATAACATACGCCGAGCAACGCAAGCGTATAAGGATCAATGGTAAGGAAGTGCGGCCTATCGACCTGATAGGTTTCATTGGTATTGTGATTTCATCACCTGAAGACATAGCACTCGTCAAAGGGTCACCAGGTATCAGGAGATTGTTCCTCGACATGGCATTATGCCAGATGAGACGTGACTACCTGAGATCGCTCCAGAGATATCTCCGTGTTGTCGAACAGCGCAATCAGCTTCTCAAGCGGGCTCAGTCCACTGGCAGGCTGCCATCCGAGATGTCGGTCTGGAACGCTAAGCTCATAGAGATTGGTACCGCAGTGGTAAGGGCTCGGCTTCGATATCTTGCTGAAATCCAGGACAGGGTGGAAGCCAATTTCCGAGCCATAAGTGGAACACCTCAGCTGGTCCAGTTGGCATACAGTCCAAGAGGTTACCGGATCGATAACGAAGTTGATATCGGGGATGCTATCGGGGAGGCGTTGGAATCCGTGTTGGATGCAGAGACGATGCGTGGCTATACGCTGGTGGGACCTCATCTTGACGATTTTGTTTTCAATGTCGATGGACGCGATCTTCGGCTTTTTGGATCTGAAGGCGAGCAGCGGACGGCTGTGCTTGCCTTAAGATGTGCAGAAGCGCAGGCCATGAAAGCTGTCACAGGGAGGATGCCAATAGTGTTGCTTGATGATGTTTTTGCTGAGCTCGATGAGGAGCGCGCAACTGCACTTAGAGCTTTGATTTCAGATTTCGATCAGATAATATTGACTTCGTCGAGGGCAGTGGGAGTTGATAAGGAAGACATCAATGTTATAGAAGTCGCAGGTGGGAGGATAGTGAGTGGGTGAGATAGAGAAGGCGGGGGAGATTCTCGATAGGTTGACTCAGAAGATGGGCATAGCGGCTCGCCTCGAACAGGAAAAAGCTGTAGTTTTATGGGGGGAGGCGGTTGGCGGCAGTGTTGCGCGTAGAGCGAGGGCAGTATCGATCAGGGGCGGTATGCTTTTCGTAATAGTTGAGAACTCGATGTGGCTGCAGGAGCTTGCTCTTCTGAAGGAAGGAATAATCGGCAAACTGAATTCTCTGATTGGTGCTGAAGTTGTGAAAGATATAGTCTTCAAGATCGGCGATCCGAAGAAGGAGAATTAGTATGGCACCCAAGCAGCCTCAGGTAACGGATGCTAAAGCAAAGGGCAGGAGATCGAAGAGAAGCGACTATGATGCGCGCAGTATAACCGTGCTGAAGGGGCTTGAAGCTGTGCGTAAACGCCCCGCGATGTATATCGGTAGCACAGGCCCACGTGGGCTTCATCACCTCGTGTATGAGGTTGTCGATAACTCGATTGACGAGGCTCTTGCAGGCTTTTGTAAGAAGATAAGAGTTATCTTGCACACGGACGGGAGCGTGTCTGTAGAGGACGATGGAAGGGGGATACCGACGGATCTCCACCCGACCCAGAAGCGCCCCGGTGTTGAAGTCGTTATGACAATGCTCCATGCTGGTGGAAAGTTCGACCAGAAAGCCTATAGAGTGTCCGGAGGACTCCATGGCGTCGGTGTGTCGGTTGTAAACGCTCTTTCTGAATGGCTGGATGTTACAGTCTGGCAAAAGGGCAGGGTTTTCAGGCAGCGCTACGAATGCGGTAAGCCAGCGGGTGAGCTCGAGGTTGAGGGAACAACTGAGCGAACTGGAACGCTTATCAGGTTCAAGCCGGACCCCAAGATATTCGAGGTGACTGACTTCAGCTTTGATAATTTATCACAAAGACTTCGAGAGCTGGCCTTTCTCAATAAGGGAGTGACAATTGAAGTCCATGACGAGCGCAGCGACAAACACCACATATTCAAATATGATGGAGGAATTGTCTCATTTGTTGAGTTTCTCAACGAGAACAAGAACGCGCTGCATCGCAAGCCGATTTACTTTGCACGTGAACGGGGTGACATTAAGGTCGAAGTTGCACTTCAGTACAATGATGGTTACCAGGAGAATATTTTTAGCTTCGTAAACAGCATCAGCACTCATGAGGGTGGAACACATCTCATCGGGTTCAAAGCAGGGCTTACCAAAACGCTTAACTCCTACGGGCAGAAGAACAATCTTTTGAAAAATGGTAAGTATACGCTTACTGGAGATGATGTGCGGGAGGGTCTTACAGCTGTCCTGAGTGTGATGATGACCAATCCCCAATTCGAAGGTCAGACCAAGACCAAACTTGGGAACAGCGAGGTAAGAGGAATAGTTGAATCAGCCGTAAGTGAAGGCTTAAGTGAGTTTTTTGAAGAGAATCCCTCCGTCGCCAAGCACATAATTGAGAAATGTATCCTTGCTGCGAGGTCGCGTGAAGCGGCGCGCAAGGCTCGTGAGCTCACTCGCAAAAAGTCCGCCCTCGAAGCAGGCACTCTTCCCGGGAAACTGGCCGACTGTAGTCTGAGCGATCCACGCCTATGTGAGCTTTACCTTGTCGAGGGCGATTCAGCAGGTGGTTCGGCGAAGCAGGGACGGGATCGGACCTTCCAGGCAATCCTCCCATTGAGAGGAAAGATCCTCAATGTTGAGAAGTCCCCCCTCGATAAGGTGCTCTCAAACGAGGAAATAAAGATGATGATAACGGCGGTTGGCACGGGGATCGGGGAGGAGGATTTTGACATCGGTAAATTGCGCTATCACAAGATAATCATAATGACTGATGCCGATGTGGATGGTGCGCATATCAGAACTTTGCTTCTCACCTTCTTCTATCGTCATATGCCGGAGCTGCTGAAACAAGGACACATCTACATAGCTCAACCCCCACTTTATCGCATCAAGAAAGGCAAGACAGAGATCTACGCATATAATGAGGAGGAGCGTGAGCGAGCTCTTGAGCGACTTGGACGCAAGGGGGTCATGGTGCAGCGGTACAAGGGACTTGGTGAGATGAATCCCGAACAGCTTTGGAAGACAACCATGGATCCAGAGCGCCGCACAATTCTAAGGGTAACCCTTGAGGATGCTGTTGAGGCTGACAGGATTTTCACGATTCTGATGGGCGATAAGGTGGAGCCACGAAGGCGCTTCATTGAGGAGAATGCCCGTAAGGTTAAGAACCTTGATGCATAGGAGGTGAAGCGATGCGAGCTGCGAGTTTGTTGATCGGGTTGCTGGTGATCTTACCCCTTGCTGCAGGTGCCGATGTTACAATAACTGAGAAGGTTTCGACCTCAGGTATGATGGGTATGGCAAACACGGCTGGTACAGAGGTGACCTACATCAAAGGGGATAGGATTCGGAGTGAAACCTCAATAAGCAGTGCTATGATGCCGGGGACTGATCCTGAGAAGTTGAGAACGGTAATCATAAGGACTGACAAAGGTGTTATGTGGTTTCTGAGTGATGAGGACAGCACTTATCTTGAAACACCGATAGGCAAGGGTTTTGTTCCAGGGGAATCGACTGAGGTTAGTATGAAGCTTAAGGACATTAAGATAAACGAAACCGATGAGGAGCGAATCATAGCCGGATACAAATGCAAAGCGGTCGAAGTTAGCATGAGTCTGGAAACGGGCGTGGGCGAGCGTGCTGTCGGTTCTGAGGCAAGTGCCGTTTTGTGGCTTGCCAAGGAGGATGAGGTCACCAGGCAACTTAAGGATGCATGGAATGAGAGTCTCGAGGCAAGTGTAGGCAAGAGCCAGGGTGACATGAAGGCTTTCCTTCAGGAGATGACATCGCTCTTGGATCGCCTTGACGGTGTACCACTTGCTATGGAAATGGAAATGGACATGATGCCGCAGCAGGCGATGGGGAAGGGTGAGATGGAGGAGGCAATGAAGCAAATGCGCGAGTTTGCGAAGAAGCGTGGTGTGAAGATGGAGGGTGAAGAGCAAACTTTTGGCAAGATCATCATAAAGCGCGAGGTTGTATCTATCTCAACCGAGGAGCTCGATAACAATCTTTTCGAGATACCGAGGGGCTATAAGAAGACGGAGACCATGCCTATGCCGATACCACCAGTGGGCAAGTAGTACTATCTACTGAAAGTCCCCATCAAGCGTGCCTGAGCAAGGATGTGGCCCTCAATTGCATCAAGGAGATCCTGCTTGGTTGCTCCAGGTTCGAGATCAGGAATGGTATCGAGGGCATACAGTTTGAAAAAATAACGATGGGGTTTTCGCGGTGGCGGGCAAGGACCACCATAGCCGATACGCTTGGAATCATTTGTCCCCTGACGAATTCCATTAGTGAGAACAGGATCAGGTGGAATTGCCTCGCTCAGTGAGGTGACACTGGCCGGTATTGCCCATGCAACCCAATGTACCCATGTCCTGCCGGGGGCATCTGGATCGTCAAAGATCAGTGCGAAGCTCCTTGTGCCGTTGGGAGCACCTTTCCACCTGAGTTCCGGTGAGACATCTTGACCACTGCAGGTGTACCTGGCTGGTATCGAGTCACCTTCGGCAAATGCGGGAGACGAGATCTCGAATTGCGACTGTCGCGTCTCAGCGGTTTGAGGTGGCTTGGCTTCCTGGTGGTTACCCTTGCACCCACAGATGGCAACTGTCATAGCCGCAAGTATGATGGCGACGGTGCGCATGGTACCCTCCTTTAGTGCTTGAGACTGAGAGAATTGGCAAACCGTTCAAACAGCTCCCTCTCTTCTGAAGATAGATTCTTTGGAATCTCGACGTTGACCCTTATGTACTGGTCGCCAACGCCTGAATCGGTTCTTACGCCGAGCCCTCTGAGCCTGAAGGTCGTACCCGGCTGGGTGCCGGGTGGGATTTTAAGGACAGCCCTGCGATCATTGAGAGTGCGAATTCTGATCTTTGAGCCCAACACGGCTTGAGCCAGATTGATTGTCACATCGCAATAGATGTCAGGGCCCTTTCGCTTGAAGAATCTGTGCGGGCTTATCCTTACCTTGAGGATAAGATCTCCAGGGGGACCTCCCGACGTGCCGGGTTGCCCCTGTCCTCGAAGTCTGATCTTCCCACCATCATTGATACCGGGTGGTATCTTCACAGAAATACGTTTTTTGGTTGCAATCTGCCCTGTCCCACCACACTTGGGACATGGCTCAGTAACGATCTCACCTCTCCCATAACATCTTGGGCACGGCCTGCTGACGGCGAAAGCGCCTTGTGTTACGGAGATCATTCCGGTTCCGCCACAATCCGGACAGCGTTCAATCCTTGAGCCAGGTTGAGCTCCCCTGCCACCACAGAGGTCACAGACATCATCTTTGGCTATGGTTATAACAGTTTTTCCGCCTTTGATGGCAGTCTCAAAAGGTATCTCAATCTCAGTATAGACATCCTCACCCCTTTGTGGGCCGTAGCGCTGTTGTCTGAAGCGGCCACCTCGATCGAAGATGCTTGAGAATATATCACCGAGATTGCCGATTCCTCCAAGATCCTCGAATGTAAAAGTGCGTGTGCGGGTTCCTCCCTGAGCCCCTGCGAATTGTCTTAGAAAATCATTCAGATCAAATCCACCGCGGAACGTAGCACTGCTGGGTCCTGCTTTAGCAAAGTGGCGGAGGTCATCGTATTGCTTTCTTTTCTTTGGATCACTCAAAATCTCGTGAGCCTCGTTTATCTGCTTGAATTTTTCAGCAGCTTTGGCATCTCCCGGATTGGCATCGGGATGGTATCTCTTCGCCAGGCGCCGATAGGCTTTCTTTATCTCTTCCTGGCTGGCGTTCTCGCTGACTCCGAGGATGCGATAGTAGTCTTTGTATGCCATGATCTCACCCCGCGCATACCAAGTATATGAACCTGGTGAAACAAAGTCAAATCGTGCCCTGATATAGGTTGACAGGCAGTCCCAACAGGCTTAATCTAAGGTAAAATGCGACTTCCCCTGAGCCTTCCTTGAGTCATTCTAACTCAGGGCGATGGGCATGGGTATGAAATACCATGAGGTGAAACAAAATGGCTACTGGAAGAGAACGCATAATCCCTGTCTATGTCGAGGACGAGATGAAGAGCTCCTACATAGACTATTCCATGAGCGTGATTGTCTCACGAGCTCTTCCCGATGCTCGAGATGGACTCAAGCCGTCCCAGCGCCGCATTCTCGTTGCAATGAACGATCTTCACCTGACACCCACCTCCCAGTTCAGGAAGTGTGCCAAGATCGCCGGTGACACATCAGGGAATTATCATCCGCATGGTGAACAGGTAGTGTATCCAACCCTCGTGAGAATGGCTCAGGACTTCAACATGCGCTATCCCCTTATCGAAGGGCAAGGCAATTTCGGATCGGTCGATGGAGATCTACCAGCAGCGATGCGATACACGGAGGCCAGGCTTGCAGGTCCAGCTATGGAGATGTTGACAGACCTGGATAAGAATACTGTGGACTTCGTGCCCAACTATGACGAGACCAGAATGCAGCCAACGGTTCTGCCTGGCAAGTTTCCCAACTTGATATGTAATGGCTGTTCTGGAATCGCTGTTGGCATGGCAACAAGCATTCCACCGCATAATCTTTGTGAGGTCGCCGATGGTATTGTGGCGATAATTGATAATCCAGAGATAACTAACGAGGAGCTCCTCGAGCATGTAAAAGGTCCAGACTTTCCCACAGGCGGAATAATCTATGGTAGGCAGGGGATAAGGGATGCCTATCTTACTGGTCGAGGACTGCTTACGGTTAGGGCGAGAGCATTTCTTGAATCGACCAAGGCTGGTAGGGAAAGGATCATAGTTACTGAGATACCCTATCAGGTTAACAAATCTGCCCTCATCGAGCGGATTGCCGACATGGTGCGGGAGGGCAAGATCGAGGGCATCGCTGACCTCAGGGATGAATCAGACAGAGATGGTATCCGCATAGTCATAGAACTCAAGCGCGATGCGCAGTCGAATATCGTACTTAACCAGCTTTATAAGCACACGCCTATGCAGGTGACCTTTGGTGTGATCATGCTGGCCCTTGTAGGGCTTGAACCGAAGGTGCTGACTCTGAAGAGTGTGCTCGATGAATATATCAAGTTCAGGCATGAAGTGATCCTTCGCCGCACACGATTTGATCTTGAGGCAGCTGAGAAGCGCGCTCACATTCTTGAGGGTTTCAAAATCGCACTCAAGAACATCGATGCCATTGTCAACCTGATAAAGAAATCGCCGACGGTTGAGGCAGCACGCGAGGCGCTCATGCGGAAGTTCAAATTGTCTCAAGTGCAGGCGAACGCCATCCTCGAGATGAGACTGCAGCGTTTGACAGGGCTGGAACGCAAGAAGATTGAGCAGGAATACCTTGAGGTAATAAAGCGGATAGAAACTTTAAGGGGAATTCTCGGAAGCAGGGCTCGGCAGATGGCGATCATCAAGGAAGAGATTCTTGAAATGAAGAAGAAGTATGGAGACGAACGTCGGACAGAGATTGTCGATGCTGCCGTTGAGTTTGAGATAGAGGATTTGATTGCTGAAGAAGACATGGTGATAGCGATTACCCATGGTGGTTATATCAAGCGAATGCCAGTCGCGCTCTATCGAAGGCAGCGACGTGGTGGACGTGGTGTTGTCGGGATGGAAACCAAGGATGAGGACTTTGTCGAACACCTGTTTATAGCCTCAACGCACGATTACATTCTCTTCTTTACAAATACAGGTAAGTGCCATTGGAAAAAGGTCCACGAGGTGCCCGAGGGTGGGAGGTATTCGAGGGGCAAGTCAATTGCGAATCTGCTTTCACTTCAGAAGGAGGAACGCATTACCGCTTTCGTTGCCACGAAAGATTTTCCTGAGGACAAGTACCTGATGATGGCAACGCGCAGGGGGGTTGTCAAGAAGACCCAACTCTCAGCGTTTTCTCATCCGCGACGAGGAGGGATTGTTGCCATAAGTCTCGACGAGGATGATACATTGATAGATGCGCAGCTTACTGATGGAACCAATGACATCATCCTGGCCAAAAGCGGTGGCAAAGCGATAAGGTTCCATGAGCGTGATGTAAGAGCGATGGGCAGAGGTGCAAGGGGTGTGCGCGGCGTAACGCTCGAGGGAGATGATGTGGTTGTTGGGATGGTTGTTGTTAAGAGGGAGGGAACGTTACTCGTCGTCAGTGAGAATGGCTATGGCAAACGATCACCGATTTCTGACTATCGTGTGACGCGAAGGGGAGGCAAGGGCATAATTACGATGAGGTGTACTGGGAAGACAGGTAAGATTGTAGCTATCAAAGAGGTTGTTGATGACGATGAACTCATGATCATCTCTCTGAAAGGTGTTATCATTCGAGTCCCGATTAAGGGAGTCTCGGTCATCGGGCGAGCAACTCAAGGGGTAAGACTCAAGGTCCTTGAGGAGGGCGATAAGGTCGTAGATGTTGCGAGGGTTATAAGCGAAGAAACATAATTGCTAAAGTCTTTGGATCCACTGCCGATTTAGGCAGTGAGCGAGAGCGCTGACTTGCCACCCTTCGGGGTGGTGGTCAGCGATTTTCTATAGGTTTTTGATTTTTGCAATAGCTCTGATTGCAGGCTGCAGCATTGATCCCCCTCAAATGCCTACGTGGGACGTTACACTCAATCTGCCATTTGCGACTGAGTCATATACAATTACTGACCTTGCTGACGATGGGCGAGTTGTCAGCGATGGGGACAGCCTGGATCTCAGCGTCCACGAGAACCTCGGCGAGTATTGCATTTGCGATAAACTCACACTTGATGCCTACAGCGATAGCTTCGGTGTTGCCCTTGGGGACTTTGAAGTGCCTGCGATTCCAGCTGGAAAGGTCAGCCTGAAACTTGGTGATCTGTGGGATGGTGCTCCCGAGGTTGGCACTCTGATGAGACTCGAATCCATGTGCTTTGCTGAGGGTGGCTGGATCTCAAGGCAGGTGATCCTCGGCGAGCGCTTTCAGTGGATT
>JALGWB010000380.1 GCA_025774405.1 bacterium | reverse complement strand
ATATAAGATATCGATGCAGCATAGACCAGCTTTAACCTCTCATAGAAGGTATCGAAAAGATAATAGCCTGTCACCAAGGTAGCCCCATAGGCCTTGCCTCCAATGTCCACACTCGGGCCGCCGCTGGTCATTGCGTATATCTCAACGAAGGCATTAAGAGCTGCCACCACGCCGACTATGACCATAAACAGGGTAACCGGGCGGAGCAGTGGTATCGTTATCTTGGTGAGTTTGTGCCACCAGCCTGCTCCATCCACCTCAGCAGATTCGTAGATTGACTCAGGTATGTTTTGCAGAGCGGCAAGATAGAGAACCATTCCAAAGCCTGCCCCCTTAAGCACGTTTACAAGCACAACAGCCGGCATGGCTGTGTATGGATTGCCCAGAAAGCCCTGCTCCGAGAAGTAGCTTATCTTGAAAATGCCGAGAATTCGATTCAGAATTCCGAAATGAGGGCTGTAGATGAATGTCCACACAATACCAACAACGAAAAGATCAAGAACGTAAGGCAAGAAGAATGCCGTCCGGAAGAGATTGTGGAGTTTAAGCTTATTATTCAGGAGGACAGCCAGAAGGAGCGATGAGGCTATGCCCAGTGGCACGATTAACCCGGAGTAATAGAGAGTCATGAGAAGTGACCACCTGAAAAGCCCATCATTGAAGAGGGTTCTAAAGTTCTGCAAACCGACGTAGGTCAGATTATTGAAAACGTCCACGAGAGTCGTGACCTTGTGCAGGCTGAGATAGAAGGAGTAGATCAGCGGATATCCAAGAAAGACAATAAAGATTACCAGAAACGGCGAGATGAAGAGATATGCGCTCAGATTCTCGCCGAGGCAAGGCTTTCGCATCTGCCTCTACTCAACGGTCAAAACGGAGTTGTATCCCTCATAGGGATTGGGCACCTTATCTGGATTTGCAGGATCCTCCATCCAGGTGCCATCGACAACAAATCTGTACTCGTACTTACCTGGCTCGAGTTTCAGCTTGACGTGCCAGACGCCCGCCTCATCTTTCTCCATGGGTGTTGCTGTTGGTGACCACTCATTGAACTCCCCTGCCAGGAAGACCTGAGAGGCGTCTGGCGCTTCGAGTTGAAACTCAACCTCCTTCACCCCCGCAACTGCACGCCTGGTTCGCTTGTACGTTCCAGGCTGTTCAGTGCCAGTCACAACCTCATACTTGTACTTGACGGACTCTGGAACGATTATCAGTGAATTCGTGAAGCCACCCTCCTGACCTGTATTGGGATTGCTCGGGTCAAGCTCCCAGCGCACACCATTATCAATCACGAATTTATACTGGTACCTGCCCGGTGGAAGCGGTTTAACAATAGTCCAGATTCCATCTCCATCTTCATCGCTCATAGGATCAATGGTTGGATCAAACCTCCCTCCACCCTCAGTCCCTCCACATGTATTGAAATTGCCAGCCAGGTTGACCATACGAGCTGCAGGTGCCTCGTATTGAAAGAGGATGCCTCCCTCAACCTCATGGGGTGGTGGTAGCCGATCTCTAATACTTCTCGAAATAGTCGAACACGAGACTGCAATAACACCTGCCAGCACCGGGGCAACTATTGTTCTCATCATCTCCTGCACCCCCAAACCTCAGAAAGCTATCACACCCATCAGGGATATTATCTTCATATCCTCAAGCTGCTGTTCAGCATCAACAAGGCTTGCGGTCGGGTTTTCCCAGAGCATACTCGATATCCACCGTTCCCGACCAATCTCCCGACCTTCGACCGGAGTGTCTCGATAATAAAGCGGATTAAGTCCATAGCCCAGCCTCACCTCGACCCTCGGCACAGGGCTCCAGACCAGTGCAAAATGAGGATTGAAAAACGCCTTATCTTTGCCTGGTCCCTGCTCTGTCCACTCATAACTCACCCTGCGCAAATTATAATAGACGCTCCATTTGTCAACGATGCCAACTGTGCCTTTGAGAACAACCTCATGTCTGTCAAAGAGCGATGGCATTCGTGGTGCCATCTCATCACGATCAAAAACGTAGTCAAGTCGGTAAGCCAAACGCTCCTTGAAGAGCTTCCCCTCCACTGAGGGAAAGACCCTGAGAGAGGTCACTTCGAAATCAGTGAGGGGTGCTGACGCTTCGCCATGGTAGTCCCATTTTCGCCTGGCGATGTCGAATTCCAGTGAAAGTTTGATTTTCCTCAACTCAGTTCCGACTCTTGCCT
>JALGWB010000379.1 GCA_025774405.1 bacterium | reverse complement strand
ACCAGGCCAGACGATCTTTCCAGAATCTATCGCTATATGTTGAAAAAAGCACCAGGCCACCTGGCGCAGTAACTCTCACCGATTCAGCGAGCAAGGTTTTCTGGTCGACCCCAAAGACACAGATACCATTCTGGATGCAGATTACAATATCGAAGGTTGCTGTCGTAAACCCGAGCTCAGCTGCATCCATCAAGACCAGATCACAACCCAGTCCAAGGGTTCTCCGAGCAAGGATCAAATTCTCCATGGATGTGTCGATTCCAACAAGTTGACTCGCTTTGCTCGCAAGATAGACCATAACCCGCCCATAGCCACATCCGAGCTCGAGCACGCGAGCACGGTCTCGCACTTGATCCAGCGCATAGGCGATCTCAGCCTCGAGATATTGTCTCACCCTTGGAGAAGCTATCTCGTAACATCTTTTAAGCCTGGCACCGGCAAGTTTCTCTCGATAATAGCCCCGCATCATCCGCTGCCTCGACAATCAGATCAGCCCACATGCTTACACCATCCAAAAGACTATCCATTCCATCAGCAGAGGCAAACTCTTTTGTGAACTTGAAACTACGGAGGCAATGTGATATTATGAAATGACGCGGGGAGGAAAAGGTGATGCGCCGTCATGTAGCCATCATGAGCTTGCTATCTGCCGCATTCGTGGTGCTCATGGCTGCCCAGGTTTTCAGCGAAATCATCCCCAGTGATCGCCAGCCTGAACCAGGAAACGAAAATCAATCAAATCTCATGCAGCAAGGTGATTTTTACAGACGCCGGGCATCCCGCACTTCAAGGGAACAACCTGAACCCCTTGCCGCTGGTCTTGTTGAGGAAAATAGTAGATTTGACTATGTTGCCTTGATCCTGCTGGTAGCTTCAATAGTGGCTCTGGTCATTTTCTCAAGACGCAGCCAGGTCGGCTCTCGCCGACGTACTTAGCGCTTCGATCCCTTGAGCTGGCTCGAGGGGCAATAGGCTTCCACATCGCAGATACTGCACATGGGCTTTCTTGCCTTGCATATCTGCCTGCCGTGGAGCGTAATCATGAAGGAAAACTCACCCCATACGCGCCGCGGAAGTATCTTCATCAAATCGAATTCTATCTTGACAGGATCCTTAGCCCTGGTAAGCCCCAGCCTGTTCGCCACCCTGATCATATGAGTGTCAACGACGATACCCGGTTTGCCAAAAGCCGCGGCAAGAACGACATTCGCTGTCTTACGTCCGACGCCAGGCAATTCAACGAGCTGTTCAAGCTTATCGGGTACCCTGCCACCATGCTTTTCAATAATCGCCTTCGAGAGGGAAAGGATGCTATTGGCTTTGTTTCTGAAAAAGCCTGTAGGCTTTATCATCCTCTCCAGTGTCGATCGCCTTGCCCTGGCAAAATCCTCAGGGCTTCGATATTTTCGGAAGAGTTTCGCCGTTACCTCATTAACCTTCTTATCTGTGCATTGAGCAGCAAGCACGGTTGCTACCAAGAGCTCATGTGGTGTCGAAAAATTCAAAGCAGTCGTTGCACCCCGATAGCGTTTTCTCAGACCAGCTACGATCTTGCGTGCTCTTTTCTTGAGATGCTCGATACTCTCCCTTGCAGTCATATCAAGCCCTCCGCTATCTTCTCAAAACACTTCTGTAACTTTTCTACTAAGATGCGCATTGTTGTTCCAGCTGATCAACTTGAAACCACTGCTGGTGATCTCGAACACCGAAAAGGCCGCATTGTCAATGTAGAACTTCCAGAAATATGGTGGATTGACATCAAGCATAGCCGCAGCAAGAGTCTTTATAACCGAACGATGGGTGACTATCCCAAAAGTCTGCTTGCGATCTTCGATTATCCGCTTCAAGCCAGCAAATGCCCTCCTTCTCACATCCTCAACACTCTCCCCGTCAGGAATCCTAAGCCTCTCAGGTTCTGTGATCCAGAGTTCCCAGAGGTCAGGATAATCCTGCTTGATCTTTGTCTTGGGTACACCCTGCCACTTGCCCAGGGCGATATTGTTGAATGCTTCATCCTTGAAATAGTCGATCCCTAGAACCGAAGCTACAACTTGAGCCGTCTCGACAGCCCTAGCAAGGGGGCTCGTGACCAGGAATTCAATCTCCTCGCCCTCCAAAGCCCGACCTATCTCGGCTGCCTGCTGTCTGCCCGTATCATTCAGATCCACCTCATAACGACCACGGAAAATACCAAGACGGTTGAA
>JALGWB010000378.1 GCA_025774405.1 bacterium | reverse complement strand
GTGTTCAGGCCGTTCCCGTATCAACTGGTAAGAGAGGCTCTTTCAGGTGCGAGGGCAGTCGGTGTGCTGGACCGTTCGATGTCATTCGGAGCTCAGGGTGGACCTGTTCTGCTGGAGATCAGAGCCGCTCTTTATGACAATGCTTCTGTCCCAACCAAGGGATACATCTATGGACTCGGCGGACGAAACGTATCACCTTCCCAGATCAAAAGAGCCTTTGAAGAATTGAAAGAAGTGGCCAGGTCTGGACGAAGCAGTGATGAAATAGGTTTTCTTGGAGTGAGACAATAGGAGGTCAGAAGTGCCGACACTTAAGGAACTTTCAAAGCGAGAAGACCTGCTTTCACCGGGGCATCGTGCATGCGCTGGTTGCGCAGCCACCATAATTGCCAGACAGGTACTGCTTGCTGCGGGCAAGGATATTGTTGTTGGGTGTGCCACTGGATGTCTTGAAGTCGTGACTACGATTTTCCCTTACACCGCCTGGAGGGTTCCATATATACACAATGCTTTCGAAAATGTGGCATCAACGATCAGTGGGGTTGAGGCTGCTTACAAGTCGCTGAAGCGACTTGCCAAGGTTAAGCGTCGGATGCACTTTATTGCATTCGGAGGTGATGGCGGCACATATGACATCGGTCTCCAGGCGCTCTCAGGCGCTGCTGAGCGTGGTCACCGTATGCTCTATATCTGCTATGACAATGAGGCTTATATGAATACGGGCATACAGCGTTCAGGTGCGACCCCGTATGGTGCTGAAACTTCAACCTGTCCGGTTGGCGAGGTAATGCCAGGAAAGCCCCAATATCCCAAGGACATGACTCGAATAATGGTTGCTCACAGGATCCCTTATGTAGCTCAGGCATCACCAAGTCACTGGAACGATCTCATTACCAAGGTTGAAAAAGCACTGTCGAAGAAAGGGCCAAGCTTCATAAACGTGATTTCACCCTGTCACAGGGGTTGGCGCTATCCGATGGAAAAGACAATTCAAATAGCTCGCCTTGCAGTTGACACATGCTTCTGGCCACTCTACGAGGTTGATGAGGGCAAGTGGCGCATCACCTACAAGCCAAAGGAGAAGCTCCCGCTTAAGGAGTTCACGAAGTTGCAGGGCAGATTTGCTCACTTCAAGCGTTGGCCCGAGCTTGAAGAGGCAGCTCAGGAGGAAGTCGATCGCCGCTGGCGTGAACTTGAGGTTCTTGCAGGCATAGGTGATCCATGTGCCGCTGAAAAGCAAGATCAGGAATAGTGTTGAGCGAAAGCCGGGTTGATAGACTTGCTAAGATTGTCGGCACGAGTGTTTTTATTGGCTACTTCCCCATATTTCCTGGAACGGTCGGCAGCTTACCTGGATTGATTATCTATATTGTGCTTTCATTGAAGTTTGCGGCGTTTAATGGATTGGGAATAGCATGGTCAGTCCTCCTTGGTGCAATCTTTGTCGGGGGTGCAATAGCCGCTGATCGCTGTGAAAGAATCTATGGTAATGATGATAAACGAATTGTGATCGACGAGGTCTGGGGAATGCTTGTCGCTTTACAGGGAGTGCCACTCCAGGCCAAATGGCTCATCATCGGTTTCTTAATGTTCCGCTTCTTTGACGTTGTCAAACCATATCCTGCGAGAAAGGCTGAACGCCTGGGAGGCGGCATTGCCATTATGCTCGATGATGGCATCGCCGGCGCCTATAGCGCCGTGATCGTTTGTCTTTTGAGGTTGCTTGCGGGCTGAGCTGATGAAAGTCCTGATAGTTTCCATCGGTGATGAAATAGTCTCTGGACTTGTTCTCAATACCAATGCAGCCTATCTTGCAAGTCGCCTGGCGAGCATGGGTGTTGAGGTGGATCGCATAGTTACAATCCGAGATGATCCGGAGACAATTGCAACCCACGTCAGCCGTTTACTCGAAGACGTAGATATCCTGGTGCTAACAGGTGGGCTTGGTCCCACTGAGGATGATGTCACCAAAGTGGGTGTCGCAAGAGCACTCGGGCGAAACATAGTATTGAATCAAGATCTGCTGGCAGATCTCAAGGATCGCTATGGTGATCGAAGGGACATAGAACAGAGGCTATTTGAGAATATTGCATCCTTACCTGAAGGTTCGGTCATCTATCGGAATCCTCTCGGTGCGGCTCCCGGGCTTGGCATAGCGGCTGGAACCAAGTACATCTATACCCTCCCCGGTGTACCCCATGAGATGAAAGCGAT
>JALGWB010000377.1 GCA_025774405.1 bacterium | reverse complement strand
CGTGGACACGCACGCTGATGATTTGCGATGGCTGCAACAATATGTGCACTTACTGCTCGATCCCCCACATGAGAGGGCGACTTAGAAGCCGTCCGCCATCTGAAATCATGGACGAGGCCGGCCTCATAGTTGCTCAGGGAGCGAAGGAAATCGTCATCGCGGGGCAGGATACAGCCTCCTATGGAAATGACACAGGTATTGGCAGCCTCAGCGATATTGTGGCAACGATTGCCAGGAGATTTCCGGATATCTGGATCCGAATAGCCTACGCAAACCCCGACAATCTCGATAGCGACCTGGGTGAAATAATAGGTGAACACCCAAACATCTGTAACTATCTCGATGTGCCCATTCAGCATGCGTCACCAAGGATCTTGAAAGCCATGGGCAGATTCCCGGATATTGGAAGAATCTCAGCCCTGATTAGCAGTTTGAGGAAGGCGGTCCCCGACATAAGTCTGAGAACCAGCGTGATTGTTGGCTTTCCCGGTGAGGATGAAAGTGATTTTGAACAGCTTCTGAGGTTTCTCAGAGAGACTGAATTCGATCTGGCCGGTGCATTTGTATTCTCCCCGCAACCTGGAACCCCTGCTGCCAACCTTCAACGGCAGGTTCCCGATGATGTTAAACAGGACAGGCTGATCGAAGTCGTGCAGATGCAGGATACCATCGCCGTGAAGAAGATGTCAGACCTGGTCGGAAAAGAGGTTCAGGTGCTTGTGGAAGAGGCTGAAGACCAGTATCCTGTCGCCAGGACTCAGTATGACATGCGGGAGGTTGACCGAGCTGTACTGCTAACTCAATGTGTACCGGCCGGCAACTTTGCGAGAGCTCGCATCGAAGGCATTATCGATTGCTATCGATGGCGCGGTATCGTCGTCTGATCCTTGCCATGGTTGCTTCGAGGCAGGGATTGAGATGTCAGCCAGGACTCACGCTAGCAGGTAAGATGAGCTGCGAAGGCAACCGACTGGTCACTGATCTTGTTAAACTCCTTGCAAGCCTCCCCGGTCGGTTTAGCGATGAGACTTATTCCCCTTTGCTGAAGTTCCTTCTTGAGAGTGGATGAAAGCACCATCAGCCCGGAGTAGCCGGTTCCCACAACAAGTACTGAAGGCTTAGCCTCAAGAATATCCTCAACATCACAGACATCAAGTTGGTGCCCCTGGCGACGCCACCAGTCAGGCACCACCTGTCGGTTCACTATCTTCAGATCGCTGGTGTAGGTCTTGCCGTCAATAGTTATAGTCCCGAAATCATAATGCTCTATTCTCATCGCTGCACCCCGCAAAATCATATGATTTCACTTGACAAGGAATCAAGTGGTAGTTAACGTGACTCTGGAACTGCCCAGGGAGGGGGTGATAGGTCTTGGCTAGACTCCTCCTCGTCGAAGATGAGCCCGCCCAGTTTCACTATTATCGTTGTCTCCTCGAACAGGATGGCCATGACGTAAGGGGAGCCATGTGCGGGGAGGAAGCGATCGCAGTAGCAAAGGATTTTTGTCCGGCAGTGGTGATACTGGATCTGGTGTTACCCGATATGGATGGAACAGAAGCAATCTCCAAGATCCTAACCGAGTGCGGAAGACCAAGGATTATCATCAACACGAACTATGAGTCGTTTAGGTTGGATTTCCGGTGCTGGGGTGCGGATGCCTTTGTTGTGAAGTCGACAGATCCGTCTCAGCTCCGCAGCGCTGTCAGGCAAGTGCTCGCTCAGGATAATCCACCTGGACGAGAGTATTGCAACTGAACTCCAAGGGCGCCTACCGAGTATTTTCTCACTCGGCAGACGCCTGGTTTTTTAAGGTAGGTTCGTTGTGAAAACACTTTTGGTGGATGGACCGGCGATAGCCTACAGATCGCATTATGCGCTTGCCAGGGCCAATCTTCAGACGTCTACAGGCAAGAGCACTGCGGCAACCTACGGATACACCACGACATTACTCAAGCTGCTCAGGGAGACCAATCCCCAATACGCCTGCGTAGCCTTTGACACGGCGAAACCCACATTCCGCCACGAGCTGTTCGAAGGCTATAAGGCTGATCGCCCTGGGATGCCACAGGAGCTTGCTGATCAGCTCGACTGGATAAAGGAGATAACCTGTGCTCTTGGTGTCATCATACTGGCGATTGACGGCTACGAGGCTGATGATGTGATTGCAACTCTTGCAAGAATCGCCAGTCAGGCAGGCCACGAGGTAGTGATCGCT
>JALGWB010000033.1:856-12545 GCA_025774405.1 bacterium | reverse complement strand
CATATTTTTGAATGGTCGCTCGAACGGTTCGCAGTAGCATCCTCATCACTTCCTAAAAGCGTATTGCCTGGCTATTGCTTCCTATGAACGGTCTGGCGCAGGGATATTCCAGAGTCAGGTGCCGTCTTCTCAGGTCGGATTACCCTCTCAGATAGATCCATTGGTGGCGGTGCAGGGATTCGAACCCCGGACACAGAGATTATGATTCTCCTGCTCTGACCAGCTGAGCTACACCGCCAGCGAAAAGGCAGGAACTCAACTTCTATGGTAATCACTCCTCGCCTTTTAATGAATACTACGTGAGCCATCATCATATGTCAAGACTTAGCACATGCGTGTGAGACGGCCCGGAACGAAGCGTAGTGGACTTGCAAAATTGAAAGCCCCATGAGCCTGGAAGGCGCAAAAATACTGCACAAAATGGTTGACAATTTTTATGGCCTTGTGATAAGCTGTCGGACGCTGGCGGGAAATCTCGCAGAGCGTGATTGGTTTGAGTCTCGGAGGCGGGGTTTCTTTCAAAAGGAGATCTTCACTCAACAGTCCGAGCCAAGAATTTTAGAAAGGAGGTGAGTTGTTTTCACCCGCCACTTGGCACGGATGCACTCGGTCGCCCACGGATGGCAACTCGGATAGGAGTTGAAGACTATATTTTCGGAATGGAGGGAGTGTCAAATGAGTAAGCGACCCGTTCTACGTACCTTCATGGCCGCAATCATCTTCAGCTTTGCCGTGATCTTTGCTGGCTCACAGGCAAGTGCAGATGATTGCATCAGTCTCGACATCGGTGAAATTATTGCAAATCCAAGCGAGGACATCTGTGTGCCGGTGTCCATCTCTAACGTCACTGGTTGGGGCGTCATGGCGTTTGAGTTGGAGATCTGCTGGTGCGAGTTACCGGCTGGACTTATCCAGTTCGTGGAGGTAACACCAGGACCAGTGATGATAAACTCCGGCTGGAGGGCGCCAATTTATGGTCAATGCGATGACAATTGCATTTCGGTTGCAGGTGCCGGTACCTCGCCGCTCATCGGAGAGGGACCACTTTTCTACATCTGGTTCCATGTAAGTGCCAATGCCAAGCCGTGCATGTGCTGCAACATCTGGTTTGAGGATGCAACACTCTGGGATCCTGAGGTCCCAATGAACGTGTGCACAGAGGATGGCAGTGTCTGCATCGAATCATGTGAAGTCTTTGGGCAGATCACTTATTGGAAGTGCTGCCGTGATGAGTGCGGGGATTACTACAGGATTAAGCCATTAGACGGCGCCTATGTTCATCTGATGGACTGCCACGGTAACCCAGTTGGAAGCCAGTACACCGATTGTGACGGCTGGTACCGTTTCACATGCCTCGATCCGATGGATGATGACAAGGGCGATAGTGTCTGTGGATACTGCGTGAGCGTGGACTACTGCCCGATACCAGAACGGTGCATAACACCAACTGATGCGGGCCTGGTTCTGCAGCATGTGGTTTGCCTCGACGATCTTGATGATTGCCCATTCCCGTATGATCATGGCGTCATCTTCCCACAGCGGATTGCAGCAGATGTCAACTGCAGTGGCATGATTACTGCACTTGATGCATCGCTCATTCTGCAGTTCTTTGTTAAGCTGATCGATGTCTTCCCGTGCTCTGACATGTGGGTATTCTATCCCGACGGTTCTAGCAATTGTGTTTACAACTGCCCAGGTCGCCTCGATTGGACAGGCATCCTGAAGGGCGATGTCGATGGTTGTCCACGTTGCCCGCAAGGTCTTGCCTTTGCCGCATCAGCGCCAACCAAGATCAAGTTCGGGAACCCGAGACATACTGGTGATATCGTTGAGATTCCAGTAATGGTCAAGAATGCTTCCGAAGTTGCTGGCATCGGCATCGAGATCAACTACAATCAGAGGCTCTTCTCAGTTGTCTCGGGTGTGGCAACAGGTTTGGCAAGCGGCTTTATGGCAGTCTACAACCCCAATTATGCACCCGGCGCGCTTAAGGTTGGTATGGCTGGCATGGTGCCGTTCAGTGGCAATGGTGCAATCCTCAAGATCAAACTTGAGAAGAAAGGCCCGCTGGCACGTCTTGCTCTGGGTCATCTGTCAATCGCAGAAGCGACCTTCAACGACATGCCTGCACAGGTCCTGTCTTCGCGGGGCACACCTGAAGCCACTCAGATCTGGGCTGCGCCAGTCGCTTCGCCCAATCCTACTGCTGGTACAACCAACATCAGCTTCGGTGCTGCCAAGACAAGCAGAGTTAGCATCAGCATTTACAACGTCAACGGTCAGCTGGTACAGACTCTCGTTGATGGTCAGATCGAAGCCGGCGTACATACCGTCACCTGGGACGGTAAGGATCTCAACGGAAGTAGAGTTGCGCGTGGTGTCTACTTCTGCCATATGAACGCCGAAGGATTTACCGCCACTGAGAAGATTGTGCTTCTGCAGTAGCGGTCATAGTACGTAGATTCAAGGCTGAGGAGCACGCCCCGGTGGCGTGCTCCTCTAGCTTTCTACAAGAGGGGGTTGGACGATGAGCAGGATCAGAATCTCATGGGCAACATGGTCGTTGCTGTTTGTTATTGCTTCAGCAGCATATGCGGGTACGATCGAACTCTCGATACCAGATACGTGCGCCTCGCAAGGCGATACCCTCTGGCTACCAATCTATACGACAGATGTCACAGACTCTGGCGTGATAGGGTACGATCTCTTGCTAAAATTCGATACAACAATGGTAGCAATCGATAGCATTACCTCATCCGGAACGATCTCAGAAGTCTGGGGAGACTCCTACCTTGTCTGGGCAATCCTCGAAGGACAAGACACCTTGAGGGTAGCCCATGCAGGACTCGAACCCCTGTCAGGTTCTGGCATCTTACTCAGGATCGGTATGAGGATTCTCCCTGATGTCTCCGATGGCTCGACAAGTGAGATCAGTATCCCGAAAGCCAATATGCGAGATGATCCCTCAAAGCCACCAACGATAACCCACCCAGGATCTCTGAGCATACCTTGCAGTGCAGGCATTGAAGAGGAGGAGCGCCAGGGGCAACTGATGCGGATCCGCAGACTTGGTCCGCATCATCTCAGGTGCTCAATCATAAGTGGCGCTGAACCAACAGGCCCACTCCATATCTTTGATATCCATGGTCGCCTTGTTAAATCACTCAAGCCCAATAGGGTCGGGAATGAGATCGCCTTCCTCTGGAAGGGACTCAATGATCAGAAAGTCAATGTTGCTGCTGGAGTCTATTTCTACGAGCTCACCACGCCACGAAGGAGGCTGACGGGAAAACTGGCGATATTGAGATAGCGACATCCCCATCTATGCTCGTTGACCTCAAGGAATCCGCCTTCTTCGCTCCAACTTTAAAGCACTGTTCTTGCCAATGGTGACTGCCTCTGTGCTTGACACCCCCACCAATCTGTCGTAACTTCAGTATGCTCGTGACGAAAGAGGGGAAAATGCACAGTCAATACAATCGCAGCTGCTGGCTGATTATATGTCTTGTCACCCTGTCGCTCTGGGGCTGCAGTAAGGAAGCCTATTTCATCTCGGAGAACCTTGTTGATGATAGCCGCTTTCGTGACACTACCCTCTACGCAATGACCAGCAAGTGGGCTAATGCTGGACACACGAAGGGTAATTCGTGGCTTTCGGAGCGCCTCGTTGTTGCGAATGCCCCTGGACCGATCACGGGCTCGACAATGCTTGCGAGATCCTTCCTCTGGTTTACGTCTTTGCCTGAAACAACAGCCAAGGTTGAGACTGCAAGCCTATATCTCTACGTCACTCGCCTGGACTGCGAGACCGGCCCGGCCAACATCGGTCTTTATGCTCTTGCCGATACGCTGAACCAGGTAAAACTCTGGTGGGATAGGATGCCGGACCTGGATGCTGATCCTATATCCATCTTCTCAGTAACCGAGGCCCCTGACTCGGTTGTGATCAACGTGACCGACATGGTCAAGGAGTGGGTTGCAGGCAATAGGCCAAACCTCGGCATGGCACTGACGTCAGATGAGACACCTGGTGCGAGCCTTGTTCTTGAGTTTGCATCCCGAGAGAATCCGAGGAAAGAGCAAGTCAGCGCAACCGATACGACCATCCTGGACTTTCGTCCGACTTTAAGAATCACATACGTGGATACAGCAGATACATCTGGCGATGTTCGCTTCTTCGAATCGGTGGCGGCTGTTGATGCATTTGCTGATACCCTTTTGATGGAAGGAGCATTGAGCAGGAGCATCAGCTATCTCGTCTGTGGTAACGGCACGCCATCAAGGGCATTCGTCAAGTTCGATCTCAGCGGAATTCCGATCGAATCAACTGTTGCTAAAGCTGTGCTCACACTCTCGCCTGACTTCGAGAACTCATCATTCGATTCAATCGACCTTATTTGCCACGCAGTTGTCGATTCACCCTGGACACACTTCAATTCACCTATCGGCAGTGCCGGAGCCGGTAGAGTGACACTGAAAAGAACTGGCGGGGCGGGCACGGGGATCGATTTTGATATAACCGTGCTGCTTCAGCCCCTCGTGGCCAAGAAAGTGGAAAATAGGGGTTTCGTTATCAAGTCCGTAAATGAAGGAGCAGATCTTGACTACGTGAAGATCTTTGGGAGTGATGTGGCAGGAGATTTGTTGCCAAAGCTTGAGATTCATTATGTCCTTCCGCCATCACCGCCATACAGGGATTGATAACATGATGAGATTTCTGACATTCGTCGTACTGGTTGGATTGCTGGCAAGCGAAGCCGCTGCCGATTCGATCTTCGATTCCCATGGACTCGGAAGAGATCTGATCCCTGCTACTGGTTCGACGAGAGCCCTGGGTGGGGCAACACTTGCGACTGAGGATAAAACCTCATCATCTCTGCTCTCTCCCTTTGCCGCAGCTTATGCTGATCGAATCATCGTCACTGGAGGTTTCGCTCATATTAGTACCAATTCAACCTATCTCAATGGTCAAGAGCAGACGATTACAACCACTTTCCCCTCTCTTAGCATTGTGATTCCTTTCAAAGGCGTATCAATTCTTACAGGCCTGTTTGAGGAAAAACTGGCAAATCTGAAGCTAACAGCTACTGACACGACTTATTCTCATGAAATCTACACGGTCAAGCAAACCAGGCAGAGTTCAATCCACTCAGTGCCGATCCTGCTTTCGGCAAAGCTGGGCAAGGGTTTGGTTGTCTCCGGCGGTCCCATCTTCTCTTTCTTCGATATCAGGACTGAAACATCCACTGATTTTGCCAGTGGGGACCTCAAGGATACACAGGATATCTATGACATGAGTGCAGATGGCAGCACGCTTGGAATTGGTCTGCTGGCTGCTTCTGATCGCTTCAGATTCGCTATTTTCTTGAGAACGGGCGCAAACCTGGAAGGCGAAATGGAATGCGAGAACCGGTATGCAGGAATTTACTCCACCAGGCATTTCAAACTTTCATCCAGCAAGTCCATCAGCATGGGGCTGAAGGGCAAGCCCGTGCCATGGCTCGCTGTGGAGGTAGACTATCATCAAAGCCCTTGGTCAGAGGCCAGGCTGGATACTCTTCCCATAACAGCGAGTGCTCTCGAAAGATGGGCTGTGGGTATAACCTACACCGGACCCCATTTGGGAATTGCATCGAGATATCCTCTGCTCGCAGGGTATTATCGCCAACCCGTCGATTGGCACGATCCGGGAGATCGAATCTATGAGCAAACCTTCTCAATCGGGACAATCGTGCCCATAGGCAAAGATCGGGCATCACTGAGCCTATCAATCGAGGTAGGTAGAAGGGAAGACAGTGACGCGTCGCTGAAGGAGAAATTCGTAGGCTTTTCGTGTTCGATCTCAGCAAAGGAAGTTTGGCGCCGAGAAGTCAAGAGATAGCGGAGAAAGGGGGAGCAACCATGAAGCTAGCTATCAGCACGTCCTTGATCCTCATCTGCCTTTTCACCTTCTTCCTGAGTGCGGCTGCTGCTGACGAGTATGTAAAGTGGTATGGTGTGGGTGGAGAGCTCGATGGACCCAGACGATGGTTGGGACGTATTGGCATTAATGAAAGTTTTGGAGCTGAGGTCATCTTCGCAATGGAACACATATCAGACGAATGTGGGCCGAATGCTGATTGTGACTATACCAGACTCGATCTCGGCCTAGGAGGAATCTACGACGTTGCCCCGTTTGCAAGGGTCTCTCCCTACCTGGCAGGTCGCTTTATTTTGACCATGACAGGTAATGGTGAGTCCAATACCAGTGGGACAATCGAAGCGGCTGGCGGCGTTGAGTATGTCATTCTGAAAAGAATAGGCGTAAGGGCAGAACTCAACTTTAGCTTCCATACAGATCCAACCCGTGTCGGGACAACAACGCTCATTGGATTCCTTTTCTACTTCTAAGCTTCAGGGTATCTCAACTCAAGCAAACCTGGCTGCTTGCCGATATACTACCTGAGGAAAGTCTGTTTTCTAATAGTACATAGGTTAGAAATGGGTGAACCTATAAGCAGCCGGCAAGCAGGCAAACAGAAGAATCTACCAATTTTTTCAGCATCCCCACTTGGCATACAGGGGAAGTTCTTGCTTCTTGTTACTGCGGTAATAGTAGCAGCTGTCCTGGGATTCTCATGGTTTTTCATCCACCATGAGCGTACTGTGATAACTCAAGCCCTGCTTCAGAGGGCACGTAGCCTCGCCACGAATTTAGCCTACAACAGCCGCTTAGGGGTTCTTGCAAGGGACACCAAAGGATTGAGTGAGCTGACATCTGGTGTGGCGATGGAGGATGATGTCGTCTATGCAATGCTGATTGATCGTGACGGAACGATAATCGGGCACAGCCTTTCGTCTCGGGTTGGAGAGAAGGCCGACATACCTGAAGACATCGTAGGTTTCGTCAACGACCGCGATCTCCCGCTGTCAGGTGAAAAGCCAAGAGACGACCTGATCCACTTCATAACACCTGTTGAAAGGATCAAACGGGATCTAACAAGGGAAGATCTCTTACTTGGCGACGCCGACATGACACCGATAGCTAGTCCTTACAGCAAGCAGGAAGGCGCTGAGGTTGAAGAGATTGGTCGGGCGGTGGTGGGTGTTTCGCTTCAGGGCATAGAAAGAATGATGGACCGCGTAAAGGCTATCGTAGCACTTATTGCGGCAGTAATTGGCTGCGCATCGATTTTTGCTGTCTATGCAATGACCCGGGCAGTTGTCATACCGATAAAGAACCTGGTCAAGGCAACAGAAGAAATAGCAGCTGGAGATTTGAGCCATATGGTTGAGGAGGCGGGTTCGGATGAGGTCGCTGAGCTTGCGAAATCATTCAATCGGATGGTCATCGACCTGCGCAGATCTCACGAAGAAATTGAAAACTACAGCCGCACGCTTGAGCAGAAGGTCAAAGAGCGGACAGCAGACTTAGAGGAAGCCAATCGCAATCTCAAAGAAACCCAGGCACAGCTGATCCAGGCAAGTAAGATGGCAGCCATGGGCCAATTTGGAGCCGGAGTCGCCCACGAGCTCAATCAACCTCTCGCTGGCATTAGTGGCTATACTGACCTGCTTCTACTCAAACTGGAGAAGGACTCACCTGAATGGCGCTATGCGAAGAAGATTGAAGACCAGTGTGTAAGAATGACCAAGATAGTAAACAATCTGAGGACATTCGCTCGACAATCGAAATTCGAATATGGAGAAACCGACATAAACCAGCCCATAGACGACGCTCTCATGCTCCTCGGTGAGCAACTGAGATCACACAATATCAAAGTGAGAAGAAACCTTTCGCCGAACCTGCCCAAAGTGCTTGCAGATGCAAATCAGCTTGAGCAGGTCTTTCTCAACCTGATCACCAATGCAAAGGATGCAATCGAACCCAAGGGCAGTGGCATAATCACTGTCATTTCAAGACAAAGTACCAGTCCTGATTTCATTGAAGTTCTTGTTGCAGACAGTGGTACGGGAATGGACAAGGCAACTATCAACGACATTTTCAATCCTTTCTTTACAACCAAGGAGGTGGGTAAAGGAACCGGATTGGGACTCTCCATCAGTTTGGGCATCATTGAAAATCACGGCGGTAGAATCGAGGTCCTCAGCATAAAGGGAGAGGGTACGGTTTTCAGGATAGCCCTTCCTGTAATAGGTGCGCCGAATTGCTGGCAGTTGGTGGATTGCTTTTCGACCTGTGGATTCCGCAAGGAAAGCTGTCCAGCTTTCAAGAACAGGAAGGGACATCTCTGCTGGGAGGAAATAGCAAAGCGCCATAGACGAAAAGGAGACCCACTACCTCCCAATTGCAAGAATTGTGAAGTTTACAAACGTAAGTCACTCATTCCACTTGTAGAGTGCTGGAGCTTTGAGGAGGTTGCTGTCTGATGTGCGCCAATATCCTCGTCGTTGATGACGAACAGATCATCAGAGATTTCTTCAAGGATGTGGCTCTGTCGCTGGGAGGCAATGTTGATACAGCGGAAGACGGTGACATTGCTGTTGAGAAATGCAAACAGAAGCATTACGACATAATCCTGATGGACATGAGAATGCCTCACATGAATGGACTCGAGGCCTGCAAAGCGATATTGAAAATAGATCCAACCACCAAGATAGTCATGATGAGCGGCTATGCCGAAGACCGTATGATGGATGAGGCGATCAGATCTGGAGCAATAGCAAAGCTTTCCAAGCCATTCGAGCTCAAAGCCATCGTGGACCTGATCGAGTCAGCAGTGACACCCGGTGGCGGTGGAAATCCGAAAAGCCACACCTTCTTCTTGCTTGTATCGCTCTAGGATGGCAGCAAGAGATCTCATCTTTGCAAGCAATCGATAAAATTCCCTCGATGTAAACATCTATCGAAAGCCGGAACTCCAAGCCAAAGTTTGGTTGACAGCCTGTTGGCTCTTGTGGTAAGCGAAACTTGTTTACATTCCTGAACGCGCAGGAGGTAAAGGTAGTGGAAAAGACCTACTGGCCTTCACGAGTTTCCTTTGTCTTTGCGGCCATCGGTTCAGCTATCGGCCTGGGTAATGTGTGGCGTTTCCCTTATATCTGTTATGAGAATGGAGGTGGAGCCTTCCTCATCCCATACCTCATAGCTTTGTTCACTGCAGGCATCCCACTGATGGTGCTTGAGATGGGCCTGGGGCATAAGATGGCAGCTTCAGCACCTGTGGCATTCGCTAGAACCGGGAAGGGAAGGGAATGGCTGGGATGGCTGGCCGTCGGCGTTGGCTTTATGATCGTTTGCTATTACACAGTCATAATGGGATGGTGTGTCAATTACTTCGGTTTCTCCTTCAAGCAGAGCTGGGGCAGCGATACCCAGACTTTTTTCTATAACACTTTCCTTCACTACTCTAAGGACCTCGGAAATGTTTTCTCTCTGAACCCCCAAATCCTGCTTGGATTGGCGATTTCGTGGGTTCTCATCATTCTCTGCATCTGGAAGGGAGCCCAGACCGTCGGTAAGGTGGTCTACCTTACAGTTCCCCTACCCTGGCTTTGTTTGGTGGTTTTTGTGATCCGTGGTTTAACACTTCCGGGTGCCGAGCAGGGGATAGCTTATTATCTAACCCCTGATTTCAGCAAGCTTGCCAGCGCGAAAGTCTGGCTCGCCGCCTATTCCCAGATCTTCTTCTCGCTATCTGTAGGATTCGGGGTGATGATCGCCTACGCCAGTTTTCTGCCCAGAAAGTCGGATATCGTCAACAATGCATTTATCGTCTCACTTGCCAACTGTGGAACCTCGTTTCTAGGGGGCTTCGCTGTCTTTGGGACACTCGGCTATTACGCCCAAAAGATGGGTGTTGAAGTTCAAGAAGTGGTAAGATCCGGCATTGGATTGGCTTTTATCACGTATCCCAGCATCATCAACCATCTTGGAAGGGCTGCACCCCTGTTTGGTGCGATATTTTTTGTCATGCTCCTAACACTCGCGATTGATTCCGCATTCTCACTTGTTGAAGCTGCTGCTGCAGGTGTGATGGATAAATTCAATGCCCGAAGGCTCCGGGTCAACTTTGGTGTTGGTATCCTGGCCCTGCTCATAGGGGTTGTCTTCACAACCAATGCTGGACTCAGTTGGCTAGATATCCTCGACAATTTCATGAACAAGTTTGGTCTGGTGGTCGTTGGATTGCTCGAATGTATCGTCATCGGCTATTTCTATGGAACATCCAAAATAAGAAACTACGTGAACACAGTCTCTGAGTTCTCCATTGGCAAGTGGTGGGATATCATGATCATGGTTGTAACCCCGGTTGTGCTCGGAATTTCAATAGTCCTCGAAATAAAGGCAAGAATTCACGGTCCATATGGCGACTATCCACGCTGGGCCGAGTTTGCAGCTGGTTGGGCTGTGGTTATTGCCCTACCGATAATCTCGGTTCTCCTGATGAAGGCAAAGACAAGAGGGAGCTCGTAATTATGGTGGCAGCACTATTAGCAAGATTGCCAACTTCCGCCATTGTCATGCTCATTGTCGCAGCCGGTGTACTTTACGGCGGTATCGCTATCTGCCTCGTGCTAGCAGCAAAGCGCAAGCCCTAGCAAGAAGATCCTGATTCGGGGGTTGTATCTATGAGTGGAAGCCAGCCTCACAACTTCGATATTGCCTCAATCGAAAGGGGGCGGGACGCCTTTATCCTTCATCTTCTTCATTTCCTCTTCAAGCTTGGATAATTTCTGCTTCTTTCGCTTCTCAATCTCATCGAGGCTCAGCATCTTTTCTGTTTCCTCTATCTGTTTCTTCCTGCGCTTGACAAACTCTTCAAGCTCATTCCTGATGCTCGGGGTTTCAGCACTCCGTGGGAGATCCTCGAGTTTTAAGTGATCCGCGATCTCCGCTCTGATCTCGAAAGGATTCTCAATGACTCGCAGAATACCTTCCTCGCCCAGGGCGATGACAAGATTTCTCACGAAATCAACAGGCAGATTGATGAGGTCGGCAATGTCCTCCGGTCTCGGAGGTTTACTCGCACTATGAGCTAATACCCGCACAGCCGCTACAATCAGGTGTCCATCCTCATAACTGGGCTTTGTTCCCATTGGCATAACCTCGAATATCATTCTTTAGCACAAATCCAACCCCAGGTCAAGCCTGCCAGGGTGAGACGGAGCCTCAGAATTGTAATAAAGCCCATTTGGAAGTACAATGATGGCGATATCCGGCTGAAGGCGGTAGCCCTCGTGGGGGAAGTATTGAAGGCAAGATACACACTGGCAGGTCTCTTGCTTGCCTTTTACATCTATCTATCTGTTCGCGAGGCAGGACATCTTGCCATCAAGTCAGCTTTTGGCCTGCCCAGGACCGTATCTTTCATCTATGGCATTCTGCCGTCGGTTGATATAGGGCTTCTGCACGATAACTTACCCCGCTGGGTGGTCGCGTCACTGGTTCTATCAGGTCCCATGGCCACTCTCTTAACTGGCTATGTTATCCTGCTCCTCGTGAGACACTTTCGAAAGCTACCACATTCGATCATTGGCTCCATCATAGGCCTGGTGTGCTATCTCTGTCTGGTATTGGATCCAATTTACTTCGCTGTCATTACACCAACGGGACTGGGAGGTGAGCCTGAAATTCTCACGGGGCCAGCGGGGATCTCCGGAGCAAGCATTTTCGTGGTTGCAATAGCAGTCCTCGCAGCCAATCTCTATTTTTTGCGCACCGTCATGATTCCTATCTTCAGGATGC
>JALGWB010000033.1:0-844 GCA_025774405.1 bacterium | reverse complement strand
ACCTGTACATGCTTTGACGCAGACCCCGCAGATACGTGACCCGATATTCTCCACCTTCCGTATCCGCTCAATTGCCTCAATGCACTTGCTTATATCGAATTCCTGCGGACTGTTACCGATGGCACCGCCCGGGCAAACCGAGATACATCGATCACAGGAGCCACAGTCCGATTCAATCGGCGAGTCAGGTGGCAGGTCAATATCAGTAAGCAGGCTCCCAAGTCTCAGGCGCGAGCCATACTGCGGATGGACAAGTAGATTGTTGCGTCCTATCCAACCAAGACCTGCCAACCAGGCAACCATCTTGTGCGAGAGATGTCCACGAAGTCTCTGCCAGTCGATGATTTGTGACGCAGGCACAGGGAAAACCTTGCCACCGAGTTTGAGGATGTAGCTCGCCACCTTGAGCCCGATCTGATCTAAGAGGAGATTTACCTGACGGTAGTGATATTGATATGTCCTGGTCGGGTGATCGATTATGGCTTCAATCACGGCGTCACTGAGTTTGTAGCCATAGCTGATTGCAGTTGTGAGACCTTCCAGCTTGACTTGATCTCTGGGAACGTCGATATCACCAATTCGTGCGATCCCGCATACAGTCGCACCCATCCCAAACACAATACTCTCAATCTCAACTCTTGCCTTCTGCGGGTCCACGTGCCCTGCTCCAGGGTCTTAGAAGTTAATTCACTCCGGGTGGTCGATAGTTAGGAGCTTCTTTGGTAATGGTCACATCGTGGGGATGGCCTTCTACAAGTCCTGCGTGCGTGACTCGAACGAATCTCGCCTTTGAACGAAGCTCTTCAACTGAGCGCGCTCCACAGTAACCCATTCCTGCTCGCAA
>JALGWB010000376.1 GCA_025774405.1 bacterium | reverse complement strand
CTCAACCCTATATTCGCCTACAAGGATGGTGCCCTGGCTGTGGATGCCCGGGTGATCCTGGAATCCGATTGAGAGAGGCCAGATTGAAGGACATTGTAACCAAGCTCCATCGGGCGTTTAACCCGCGCTCAGTGGCGGTGGTGGGCGATAAGCGCGAGATGGACTATATGTGGCTCCGAAGCCTGGAGCACTTTCAGGGGAAGTTGTACTCAGTCCAGATCGATGAGCAGGAGTTGCCAGGGATCGAGGCCCTGGGAGTCAAGAACTACTTTAGCCTCCTCGATATCCCGGATGAGTTGGACTATGTAATCGTTGCTGTGCCCAGAGAGGTAGCTCCTAAGATCATCCGTGACTGCATTGAGAAAAAGGTGGGGGGAGTGATGCTCTTCACCTCGGGGTTCGCCGAGACCAACACCGAGGAGGGGATCAAGCTACAACAGACCATCACCGAGATGGCCAAGGAGGCTGACCTCAATCTTATTGGCCCCAATTGCATGGGAATCTTTAACCCCAAGATTGGACTGCGGCATGCTGCGGAACAGTACTACGGCGATGGCGGCCCCGTAGGTTTCATCTCTCAAAGTGGCACCTATGCTACCTTCTTCAGCTTGATGGGAGCGGTTCATGGGATCAAGGTGAGCAAATCGGTGAGCTATGGCAATGCCGTGGTTTTGGACAGCACCGACTACTTGGAGTATCTGGCTGAGGATGACGATACTAAGATTATTGGCATGTACATAGAAGGGGTGAAGAAGGGGCGGCAATTCTTTACCTTGCTCAGGGAGATCACTAGGCGCAAACCGGTGCTCATCTGGAAGGGGGGAGCGACCGAGGCAGGAAGCAGGGCTACTGCCTCCCACACTGCCTCACTGGCCGAGTCCCCCTTGATTTGGGATGCGCTGATCAAGCAGTGCGGTGCGATCAAGATCGAAAGCCTGGATGAGATGGTTGACACTGTAAAGGCGTTGCTCTACCTGAAACCAACCACCGGGAAGCGGGTAGGGCTGGCGGCGATGACCGGGGGGCAATCGGTGGTGATAACGGATACCTTCGCCAAAGCAGGTCTGGAGGTCCCGTTGCTCACCGAGAAGTCCTATCAGGAATTCGCCACCTTCTTTACCATTATCGGGAGTAGCTATCGAAATCCGCTGGATATCAGTTCCAATCTCAGGTCTGCGGATAACATCATGAGGTGCGTCGATATCCTCGACCGGGATGAGATGATCGACTGCGTGGTTCTGGAGTTGTCCCTTGGCTTCCTGGCGCGGATAGCGCGCTTTATACCTCCCTTCTTCGATGATCTGATCGAGGCTCTAGCCCGGCATAGAGAGAGGTCCGATAAACCCTTCCTTACAATCCTTTTTTCAGGGCCAACGGAAGACGCAGCCGCCGAGACCAGAGAAAAGCTGCTGGCAAAAGGGATCCCCAGCTTCCCCAACTTTGAAAGGGGGGCTAAAGCCTTAAACAAGGTTGTGGACTACTACAGGTTCCAGAGACTTTAGGCTTCATGTCCCACTGCATTGACAGCAAAAAAGGGGGTATGCTATATTTACGATTGCCTCAGGTTCATGGCAGCGTAGCTCAGAGGCAGAGCGGGGGACTCATAAGCCCTTGGTCGTAGGTTCGAATCCTACCGCTGCCACCACCGGTTTTTCTCTTCTGCAGATTTGACTTTGTCGTGGATTCAGAGTCGGAAAAATTTCGTTTGAGTAGAAACTCGGGTGGTGAAAGCAGACTCGCAGACCTGCAATACAGGACACAGCATGCTGTCTCAACTCTACAGGTTTCTGATTTTGTGGTACAAATCTGCTGCAGCAAGGGAAAGAATGCCATAAACAAGTGAGCCGATGACTCCACCAATGGCAATCCACACTCCGTCCGCCTCACTTCCATCATTCGATATAGCTACGATAGCACCCATGACGACCGAGACAACACATCCTCCAATAATCACAACCCAACCAACAATCCTCATTACCGACTCGCCGAGCTGCATTGCCGTGTATTTGGGTCCCGCTTCGCCTGCTTTCATACTAACACTCGCAACCCGTTTCTCTTTGAGTAGGCCTCCACATTCCTTGCAAAACTTGGCAGTTTCGTCAGCTTCAGTACCACAATTGTGGCAAAGTGGCATCGTCAAGCCTCCTTTCTATGTGAACAAGAATAGCCAGATAAGGAAAACAGGTACACCAACCAGAATACCAAAGCTAATGGTGCAGAC
>JALGWB010000375.1 GCA_025774405.1 bacterium | reverse complement strand
CTTACCTATTGGCCCAACGGGCACATATCCGCTGTGCGTTTCAACTCGAGTCGCATCTTCGGGAAATACCCGGATCGAATGCGAGGCGATGACCTTGTTCAGGGCAGAATCGGTGAAACCAGAATAATCTTTTCAGAAGTCCACGCCGAGCACAAGACAGAGATGCCGGACGAGTATGGCAATAGGCGAAGGCGCTACTCGACCATTTTTAAAGGGCTCTTCTTCATTGCCGATTTCAACAAACACTTCTATGGGAAGACAGTCGTTCTTCCTGATACAGCTGAACATCTGCTTGGTGGCTTTGGCTCGCTTATTCAATCGGTAAACACTTCACGGGGTGAATATGTGAAGATGGATGATCCTGAGTTTGAGAGATACTTTGTCGTTTATGCTGATGACCAGATAGAGGCAAGGTATGTGCTTTCTCCCGGCCTCATGAGGCGCATTGTAGATTTTCGTAAGAAAACGGGTAGGCGCGTGTACCTATCCTTTGTTGGTTCAGAGGTCTTCGTTGCCATACCATACAGGAGAAGTCTCTTCGAACCGCCGGTTTTCAGCAAGGCAACAAGTTTCAAGAATGCCCACCACTACTTCGAGGATCTCAAACTCGCGATAGGAATCGTGGATGATCTCAACTTGAATACAAGAATCTGGGATAGTCGAGCTGCTCCGATGCTAAGTCATAAAAGGGCTAAACCTGATCCGAGGCTCTATGACCCACGCTGGTGGACAGGCATCTAGATTTGTGGGCTCTAGGGCTCCAGAGCCAGACCTTCACTCGACCTTACCTTTTGGACTCTGCCCTCAAGAGGGAACCCGTTAGCGGGGCTTTCCGTATAAGCAGATCAATTAGGCTTGAAAAGCGAGCCCTTCTGGTGTAGAATGGTGGTGGTCCAAGACAGCGCCCTAGCGACAGGGCATCCCACAGGTATCCTTGCCTCGGAGGTGCGCCATGAAGCTCCCAGCGATTTTGGCATTTGCACTCTTTGTTTTTGTATTATGCCAGGCCGCACTTGGTGTTTTTCCAGCTCGACCTGTAACAGATGCTGAAGGTAATCGTATCCCCAACTCGAGGTTTGTCGAAGAGCCGCGCATGATCGATGGCAGGCGTTATATGCCTCAGGCGACTGAGACGATCGTTGTTATTCTAGTAGAGTTCCCGGCTGACTCAGTGGATGTTGATACAACTGCCGTTGCGGATACAGCCGCGGCCCTGACCTTCCAGTCGGGGCACGATTCAGCCTATTACTATCAGCACATCTTCAGTGAGCAAGCAGGCTCCAATAGCATGGACAAGTACTGGGACGAATGCTCAATTGGACAGATGGACATTGCAGGGGATGTCTATGGTCCTTTCACCCTGCCCCATTGCGTGAAGTACTATGGCTGGGATACGCCAGGCTGTCCGAGTGGCACAGTTATTGATGATGGCTGGTGCGATGATGCTGGCAACACCGATTGCCAACTTTGTCTTGGAGGTGGTGCCGGCACAGGCTCATGCCGACTGATCAGCGATGCAATCAATGTTGCAGACTCCGTCATCGATTTCACGCAATATGATACCGACAGCGATGGCAATGTCGATCATGTAATTGTCGTTCATGCAGGCAAAGGACAGGAAATGGGCTCGGGTGCAGCAACCTGGCACATCTGGTCGTGGTTCTATGGGAATCTGGCATATGCCACGAAGGATACAGCTTATGGATCAACTCAGGGTGTTATTGTATCGAGCGGTGCCATTGTTCCTGAGTACTATGCCGAACCTGATAGTTTCCCGGTAGGTGTCTTCTGTCACGAGTTCTCTCATAGCATAGGCAATCCGGATCTTTACGATCCTCAGAGCGGTTTTGCCAATGTACCTGACAGTGACGACTATCCTGTTACTGACTGGGGTCTTATGGCGCACGGAAGCTGGTGTGGACCGACTGGGATGGGTGAGCGCCCGAGTCACCTGCTTGGCTTCAACAAGATCGGCACAGGATGGATCACCCCCACTGTGCTCAAACCACAGAAAGACACCACTTCCTACAGTGTGGTTGAACTCGAAGGACCAGGAGCATCAATGTTCAGGATCGACATTGCCAGGAGCGAGTACTTCCTGCTTGAGAATCGAAACTCTCAATCCCAGAATGCAAGTTTTGACAAGGTGGATTCCGACTGGAGCGACTGGACTGGGCACGGCGGCCCCGACGCACTTGACTGTGGACTTATCATCACGCACATCAT
>JALGWB010000032.1 GCA_025774405.1 bacterium | reverse complement strand
TTCTGGCGTTGCTGAGTGTTTCGGCGACAGCGCTTGCCTGGGACTCAGACCTTGTCTCCAGGTTTGGACCTCCGAAATCGGATGGAGGAGTAGATATTCTCGAAGCTGCACCATGTATTTCGGCGACCTCACGGTACACCATTGGAGATCTCTGGTTCCCCCAGATATATACGGTGGGTCTCTGTCTCTATACGGGCTATTATCCAGGATCCTCCTACAATATGCAGATCTTCCAGACAGGACTCTGGATGGGTGGCTACAGTGAGGATGGCGCCGGTGAGCCGTGGACGGCAATCGGTACGTTTGATCAGCTTGATTTCCTCAGGTACGATAGCATCTGCAGCGGTTTCAATGTCTCGGAACCTGGACAGAGCTCAGTTGATGTCCAGAGCACCTTTGACACGGGCTACTCTCCCCGTGACCTCGGCGTAGTGGTAACTTTGCGGTACATGATGTGGGATGATCCAAGACTTGACGATTGCATTATCATACAGGCCGGTCTCAAGTTCAGAAAGTCAATTGATGACTTCTGGTGGGGCTGGATGACGGATTGTGACATAGGCAACAATGATCTACCTGACTATTATTATGATGACCTTGTCGGCTATGACGAGACAAGGGGCGTTGCCTACATGTATGATGATGATGGTGATCCGGCAATCGCCTCCAATCCCAAGAGTAAGTTGCTTTCCTCCACCCACGTTGGTCATGTATTGCTTTCAGCGCCACCCCCAGGTGGGAGCATAGCGCTGGCACCCACAACCAATGTGTCGTGGAAGACATTTACATGGTGGGATTGGAACAACGATGTCACGGGAGATGCTTCAGCCTATGAGCGCATGTCTCAGGGGACGATCAAGGACTATCCTCCGGATGTTCCTTTCGACTATAGGATGATGACTGCAATTGGACCGTATGATGTGGCGGCTGGTGACTCTGCGACCTTCTATATTGCATTGGTATTCGGTGAGGGACTGGATGCCAGCTATTGGTCTCGCAGAGCCAAATCAGGTGGTGAGGTCTCAGATATGGGTTCGCTGCTCGAGCATGTCGAAAACATAAAGGACTTTTTCGCATCCAGTTTTGAACTCGCCGATCCATCACCACATCCACCGGTGCTCGACGAGCCACGCCTGAGTGGCAGGGAAGTCAATCTAACATGGGAATCGATATCTGAGGAGGACGATGATTTCTCGGGATATAGAGTCTATCGAAGTATTGTGTCGAGCATAGGGCCATGGCAGCTCATCGCAGAGTTTGAAGGCAGGCCATATGTCAACTCTTACACAGACACGCTCAGAATTGGCTTTCCAACTTTCTACCTTGTGACCGCATACGATCTGGCAGGGAATGAGTCGACAAGGGGCAATGCACTTACCAAGACACTGCACGGTGTCTATGCTACAACGGTTCCTTCAGACTACGAAGGTGATTGTGAGAGCCTTTGCGAGGAACAATGCCAAGGATGTGAAGCGTGCTATGAGCAGTGCTTGCAGAGGTGCATGGAGAGCAGGCGAGCTTCCGCCCTTGATAACATCCTTGTTGCTCCCAACCCGTATAGAGGGAGTGCCGATTGGGAACGGCTTGACTACGAGGGTCGGATCTCATTCTTCAATCTTCCCAAGCGCTGTTCGATATATATCTACACTGTGACCGGTGAACTTGTGGATGTTGTCTACCACAACATGCCTGGCGATGATAGCCCTGATCCTGAGGGCAGCGAGACAGGTGGGGAGCAGTGGGATATGATCACCTTCAATGGCCAGTCAATAGCGAGCGGAATATACATCTACAGGGTTACCAGTCCTGAGTATGGTGAGAGAATAGGCAAATTTGCAGTCATCAAAGGTGAGCGCTAATAGATGTCAGGAGGTAGGATCATGAGATTTAAGGTCGCGTCAGGCGTGCTTGTGGTGGTAATTCTAGTGTTTTGCCTGCCCAGTCTCGCTATGCAGAACAAGGTTGGGACTGCTGGGGCTCTGTTTTTGAAGATTGGCATGGATGTGAGATCATCTGGCACGGGTGAAGCATGTGGCGCACTTGTAGGCAGTGCTGCAAGCGCATTCGGTAATCCTGCTGGGCTTGCGTCCATAAATCAGCACCAATTGTTCATAAGTGACACCGAGTGGATTGCTGACATAAGGCTCCTGGGTGGAGCATATGCATTCCCATATGGCTCATACGGAGTTTTCGCTGTAAGCGGTGTCTGCGTTGACTATGGCTCAATGCCCATGGTCCGGGAGGCTGAAGCCGATGTTGTGGTGGAAACATTCAGTCCCAAAGACATTGCACTCGGAGTCTCTTATGCAAGGAGGTGGACCGACAGGCTGCTGGTAGGTGGTTCCGTCAAATACATCGACCAGGCAATTGCAGACTATCACTCTCGAGGCTTCGCATTCGATTTTGGGACCGTCTACTATACGGGCTTCAACACATTAAGGCTGGCAATGACTACCAGCAACTTCGGTCCAGATATGAAATATGATGGGACTTACATTGACAAGTACTATATCGGAACGGCGTATGTTGAAACAGAAAAAGAATTCGGCACGTATGATCTGCCGCTGAATTTCAGAATTGCTCTTGCTTACGATTTCGACCTCTCACCGGCATCCAGACTGACGGTGGCAGTGGATGCTACACACCCGAATGACTATTCAGAGCGACTTCACTTCGGCACAGAATATTCCTGGGCTGACGCATTTTTCCTGAGGGGTGGCTATACAATCAATGCAGAGGAAATGGGTCTCTCAGCCGGCTGTGGGGCGAGAATAGCCACATCCGTTGGAATCGCCAGTCTTGACTATGCTTATACTGACTTTGGCGTCTTCAAGGGCGTCCATCGTTTCGCTCTGGGAATCTCCTTCTGAGGCTTTGGGGCGTCGAGTCCTGAAGACGCCCCGTCTCAGCTTCACCAGCTTCCTTCAGCCCTTGACTGCATAATCCATCTGTGGTAGTTGTGTAATTACTTAAGCCGGGGGATAGTTGTGTACATCTTGCGCGGACAAGCTGAAGGCGTCCTTGAAGTCGTGGCCAAACACGGACTTGCGAGGCTCTGCTATGCTTGCGGAATCTGCGTCGGTGATTGCCCGGCTGCGCGCTTCTCGGACGACTTCAATCCAAGACAGATTTTCCTTAAGGTCTCCTTGGGGGTTGCAGATGGATTGGTCGAAGCGGATTCCCCAATCTGGAAGTGCACAACCTGTTATACATGTGCTGAACGATGTCCGGCTGGCGTGAAGCCGGTTGAGGTTATCATCGCTCTGAGAAACATAAGTTACGCAAAGGGCTCAGCTCCTCCACAGGTCGAACAGGTCCGTCAGGCAATTGCCTCCCGAGGAATCGTGAGTGGTTTGACTGATACCATACTCAAGCGAAGGAAGCAGATGGGGTTACCTGATATAGATGAGAAACTGGGTCAGATTGTGAGAGGCATCATTGGTGGAAACCAGCACGAGGAATTATAAGTTCTTCCCGGGTTGCCTGGCGAGGGTCAAGCTTCCTCACATAGAGAAGTCAGTCAGGGTGGTCCTTGATGCTCTCGGGATTGGATTGAATGATGAACCCAGGTTCACATGTTGCCCGGATCCAGTGGTTTTCAGATCGGCGTCGCGTCATGATTGGCTCAGGATCGCAGCACACAATCTTGCTCGCAATGGCTGTGAAACCATATTGACCTTATGTCCAGGCTGCGCCTCCTCACTTGCTGAAGCTGCGATGGTCCTGCGTGAGGAAGCGGAAGGCCGTGAAGTGCTGGCGGAGTTGAGGCAAGACAACCATGAACCGGGCATCCCCGGTGTCTTGCACTTCCTTAAGGTACTGACTGAGGAAGATGTGCTTTCCCGACTGAAGGGCCTGGTCAGGCGAGATCTGGGCAGCTTCAAGGTGGCTGCTCATTATGGTTGCCACCTTTTGAAGCCATCTGTGGCAGTTGCTTTCGATGATCCTGAGCAACCCACCTCACTCGAACGGATAATCCATGCTGTTGGTGCACAGGTGGTTGATTATCAAGATAAGTTGCTGTGCTGTGGCCGGCCGGCCATAGATGAGCAGACCTCCCAGTCGATAGCCGAGCACAAGCTGAACTGCCTGAAAGAAGCTGGATGTGACTTGCTCGTAGTCGCATGTCCATTTTGCTTCGAGCAATTCGATCTCGGACAGGTAGTCATCGGCAGGAAGAAGGGTTTGACCTATGGATTACCGGTGCTCTATGTCACCCAGCTCGTGGGCCTGGCCATGGATATGGATAAGCCTGCTCTGGGGCTTGGATTCCATCGTGTCAGACCTGACAAAATACTTGAACTATGAGTGTTAATCCTTTGAGAATTATAGTGATTGGCGGTGGTGTTGGCGGGTACACTGCAGCCCTCAGAGCGGCCTCTGCCGGGTGTCAGGTGACCCTTGTTGAAAAGGCATTCATTGGTGGCACGTGCCTCAATGTGGGTTGCATTCCAACGAAGGCACTCCTTGAGAGTGCACGCATTGCCAGGCTCGCTCAACGAGGTGTGGAATTCGGTATCACACTTGAGGTAACCAATGTTGACCTGGGAGTGGCTGTCGTCCGATCCAGACGCGTGGTTGAGGTCCTTCGGAGGGGGGTTGAGGATTTACTGAGTGCCAGGGGCGTCGAGGTCATCAGGGGCACAGGTTATGTGCGTGGGGGGGGAAAGGTTGAGATAACTTCAGAGCAGGGAAATAGACTACTTGAGGCCGATTATGTTGTCATAGCGACCGGTTCCTCGTGGATGGACATCGGTGGAATCGAGCCGGATGGATCGCAGGTGATCACAAGCGATCATGCCCTCTTTCAGGAACAGATCCCAACGTCGATGGTGATTGTGGGAGCTGGAGCCGTCGGTTGTGAATTTGCCGAAATCTATTCAGCTTTTGGAGCACGGGTAACTTTGATTGAGATGATGGATCATATCCTTCCTGGGGAGGATAAAGAGCTTGCACGAAGACTTGAGACTGTGCTCAAGCGCAAGGGCATCAAAGTGATGACTTCGACTAGAGTAAGGGCAATCACAAGGGGTGCTACAGATGTTGTTGTGGAAACTGACGATGGTAGCAAGCTTGAAGCAGCCCAGGTGTTGATGGCTGTCGGACGCAAACCGAATATCACTGGTATTGGCATAGATGAAGCAGGCATAGCCTCTTGTCCGAAAGGGATAGTCACTGACGCAACAATGAGAACAAATGTCGAAGGTGTGTATGCTGTTGGAGATGTCACCGGTAATTCGATGCTGGCACACGTTGCCATGAGGCAGGCTATAGTTGCAGTGGAGAACATCACTGGAAATGAGGCTGTAATTGACTATGGCCTGGTGCCCCGCTGTGTCTACACTGATCCAGAGTATGCCGCCGTGGGCAAGACTGAAGCTCAGGCGAGGGAAGAGGGTTATGATGTCAAAGTAACGCGGGTGCGCTTAGGCCACATCGGGCGAGCGTTGACCATGGGCGAAGCATTCGGGCTTGCTAAGGTTGTTGCAGATGCCAACACCAAAAGGCTCCTGGGCATGCAGATCCTGGCTCCTCATGCGTCCGAGTTCATAACCGAGGCAACGGTGGCTCTCAAGCAAGGAGGGCGGATAGAGACCATGGCTGACGTAATCCATCCTCATCCAACGCTTTCGGAGATGGTCTGGGAAAGTTTCCAAGCGGCTCTTGGAAGATCGATCCATGGCGATTAACACACCTCTTGACTGGCAGCTGATCAGGTGGTAAAAGACATCTACGAGAGGAGAGGCTTGACTTTGAGCGGAATGAAGAGGATTTACAAGCTGAGGCAGCCAAGGGTTGTCGATGGGGTTTGTGCTGGTGTAGCCGAGTACCTCGGAATTGACCCTTTGTGGGTGCGTATAGGATGGGCATTGCTCGGTGTGCTGGGCGGAATTGGTTTCGTTGCCTATCTTGTTGGGATGTATGTCTTCCCGCGGCAAGCCAGTGAGGATGAATCCCACGACAGAGCTCACGGGCAGTCGAGGTTAGCAGTCGGTGGGGTGATTCTGCTTATCGTCGGTGTAGTTGTGCTCCTGAGATTGCTTGGTGTCGTTCGCTATGATTTTTGGGGAGCATGGAATGTGGCCTGGGCTATTCTATGGCCTCTGTCCTTGATAGCTGGTGGAGCGATCCTTGTGTTCTCCTACTGGCGACAAGGTCAAACCGAGTCCACTATGAGACGGCGTCAGCAGGACAAAATGGTGCTGGGTGTGTGCAGCGCGCTGGGTGATTTCTACAACCTGGATCCGAACTTGGTGAGGTTCATCTTTGCCCTCGCTATCATCCTCTCGAGGGGTATTGGCCTAATAGTCTATGCAATAATGGCGATCCTTATCCCCCCTGAGGAGTCAGACCAGGCTGGCTAAGGACAACTGGAGACTCCGGGTTTCCTTCAGAAGCAGTTCTTGACCTTAAGGGCTGCCAGATACTCACTTTCGTTGACGAGCTTCACATCAACCCTCATCTGTGGTCGAATGTGTATCTCTTCAGTGCACGCACTGAAAAGGTTGGCCTTTCGAGCTGAGGAGCTTTTCTTCAACACCACATGCTTTGGCAATAGATTCCCAGTTGCTGGAAGAAACCAGAGCACAACGGTTTCATCCTTGTCAATGTTCACGGGCAAGCGCAGCTCATACGAGCCAGCGCTCGTTGTTGTGGTTGATTGGATCAATCTGCCGTCGGCGAACAGCTTGACAAATACGCCTCCCAAGGGGCTACCTGAAGAATCTCTCACTTCACCTGCTATCATCTGCTCAGGAAAGGGGAGAGGCGATCCTGTTTCAATACTTCGTATGTCCTTGGTCTGCGGTTTCTCCTCACGTGGTGTTGTTGACGGCTCCGCCGCATACGCCGCCATTGGCACTATCAGCAACATCCAAATCACTGCGATTGATGGCTTCAATTGTATCCCTCCTTCCGAAAGATTCCACGAGCAAAATATCAAACCTGTCAACACGTGTCAACTACTGGACTTGCTTTTACCTCCATCTATTGTTATCTTAGTTAACCGCAGGGGGTAGCGATATGCCGACCTATGACTATGAATGCAGTGTATGCGGCAAGCGAATTGCGGTTGAGCAGAGTATCAAGGACAAACCCTTGAGGAAGTGTCCCAAGTGTGGAGGTAAGCTCGAAAAACTGTTGCCCCAGACGGTCAACCTCATCTTCAGAGGTTCGGGTTTCTACATAACCGACTACAAGCGGTCTGGTGAATCTTCTCAGAAATCTGAAGGAAAGCGTGAGAAGCCCGACGACGGGCAAAAGCAGTAGAATATCGAGATCTACTTCGTCCAGTACTTCTTGGCGATCTCGGCCAGGATGCGCTCGATCTGCTCCTTGATCTTCGCCTCAGCACTTGGTTCGAAAAACGCTTTCTCAACTCTACCGAGGCTATCCTTCTTCACATAGCGAAGTGACTTGAGTGCCTCCATCGGAATCAATATGTCTTTGGAGACCCTTACCTCAAGAGGGGTTCCGTCAGCACGGGTCTTTGGATTGTTGTAGGGGCTCATTCCCATCGCCCAACCGTGTGCCAACATGCCGCAGAATGCTACCCTGAGCTTGTGCCAGTCAGCTTTGGAGATGCTGCCAAGCTCATCAGCGAGCTTGGCTATTACTCCATCGACAACAGCAGCTGCCCGTCGAGCCATCGATTCATCGAGCGATATCTTCACCAGATTGACAAACATATGGCTTATGATCTTATGCGTATCAGACATTACTCACCTCTTCGAGTCAGGATCTGCCTTCTTGACCTTTAATCGGCACAGCTGAACAGCAATTTAAGCAAAATCACGTTGACACAGCCAGGCCTTTATACAAGAATATCATGACAGGCTCTGAGTGTCTATCGAGTACCTACAGTGACGGAGTATCGCAATGCTTACGAAAATCTTGCTTCTGGCTGTGCTTGTCGCAGGTATCGCCAGCCCCGGGACCTGTTCTGGGGATACTGTCCCACCGACCAATCTTGAACTTGTCGAGATGGCAGTTCGTGCAGCAGTGGATTCAATATCGATCGGCATGCCTCAGCCTGGCGAATCCAGGCTGTGTCTCGAGATGCAGTCGGCGGGCGATGCTGGTTGGCTGCTTGATAACCTGCTCAAGGAGAGATTGCTTGGGCTCGGCTGGCAGGTGGTGAGCGACCAGACCGCTTCAGAGAATCAAGGTGACTCAGTTGCTGCTGGTCTTCAGCTCAGCATTGAAGTGATCGAGCTGGGACTTCACTATGGACAGATCTGGCGGCGTTACCTGCTTACAGGGAAGGCAGTTGAGCGGATTGCGAGGGTAACCCTCTACTATGAACTTGTGGACAAAGGGACAGGTGATGTCCTGAGGGCGTCAAGGGCGAGCGCGGAACTTCGGGATGTTGTTCCTGCCTCATCGCTGAGGACTCTGGCAGATACCAAATATGACTTTGCCAGGCCTGAGCTGAAGAAGACCACCTGGGATCGCTATCTTGAAGGTGGGCTGGTTCTGGCGATAATAGGGGTCCTTGTCTATCTGTTCTATTCAAACAAGACAGCATCATGAGCCGTCTGGCGGGAGGATCATGCTGAGGTTTGCAGTCGTTGTGTTATGTCTGGTAGTGGGTATAGCGGGATGTAGCAAGCAAACCAGGGAGGCGATGTATCCGCAGGATCGCCTGACTTTGGCTGACGAGCTCAGATCTCAAGGTAAATGCTACAAGGCGATCCCCCATTACGAGAAACTGCTTTCAGAGTTTCCTGCCAAGGACATAGCGGAGCAGGCCAAGTTCAATCTGGCATGGTGCCACAAGGAACTCAAGGAATATGAACTGGCTATTACTGGATTTGAAGATTTCATTGATTCCTATCCAACCAGTCCCCTTGTTGATGATGCGATGTACTTTATCGCAATGTGTTACCTCGAGCAATCACCGATGCCAGAGCGTGACCAAGCAATGACCGTAAGGGCGCTCGAAGAGCTCAAGCTTGTGCTCCGGGAGTATCCCGATACGAATCTCAAAGAAGAGGTGGAGCGAGCAATACGGACCTGTAGATCTAAACTTGCTGAGAAGGAGTACCTCAATGGTAAGCTCTATCTGCGGCTGGGTTACCAGGATGCGGCGATTATTTACTTTGATACTGTTCTGAGTGATTATGCCGATACACCCTGGGCAGGTCAAGCAATGATGGGCAAGGGTGTTGCCCTGGTTGCTCAGGGCAAGATTGATGAAGCCCGTAGCCTTTTCGAGCAGATAATACAGGAATATCCATCGAGCGATCTTGCTGAAGAAGCTGCCAGATACCTCAATCAACTTGGAGGTGGAAAAAGGTCTGATAAGTGGACTTCAGAGGATAGCCGGTCTTAAACGAATAGGCGTTTTCGGTGGGACATTCGATCCAGTCCACCTGGGACACCTTGTCTGCGCCGAAGAGGTGAGGGAAGCCATTGGACTCGATACTGTGGTGTTCATCCCATGTGCCATCCCTCCTCACAAACCTGACTATGTACCCGCTGATCCCTCTCACCGTCTGACAATGCTCGAGTTGGCTCTTGAGGGACACCCGGAATTCACTTACTCAGACCTTGAAATCGAACGCGGAGGAGTATCCTACACGATTGACACCATAGCCGAGCTCCGAAAGCGTCTCGGCAATGAACCGGAGTTCTGGCTCATACTCGGACTTGACGCCTACCTTGAGATCAACACCTGGAAGCAGCCCGAGCGAATTACCTCTGAGTGTTTTCTGGCTGTGGCGCGGCGACCAGGTTATGCGGCGAGCATCACGGCAGTTCAGGATTTTCAGGGGCGAGCCAGGTTCGTGGATATAACCGAAATCGGTATCTCTTCAACTGAGATTCGAAGGCGTATAGCTCAGGGCCAAAGCATCAGGTTTCTGGTACCCAAAGCGGTTGAGGACTACATTTATGGCAATAGACTCTACAAGTCAGGTGGCTAACCAGGCGCATACCTTAGCATTGACTCGCGAAATCCAATATGGTAACTTAAGTGGGTTTGTTTCCGTAACATATCACTCAAGGGAGACGAATGATGCCTGAGGTTAAGGTGAACGAAGAGCGTTGTAAAGGATGTGAGCTCTGCATAGTTTTCTGCCCGAAGCAGGTGCTTCAGCTCTCGGCTAAATTCAACTCAAAGGGCTATCATTACCCGGAGTTCAGCAGGCCTGATTCGTGTACGGGATGTGCCATCTGCGGATGGATGTGTCCGGAGGTGGCGCTTGAAGTATTCAAATAAGAAAGGCAGGCGGAAGATGGCTCAAGAGCGTTCACTAATGAAGGGTAACGAGGCGATTGGCGAAGCAGCTATTCGAGCAGGTTGCCGCTTCTACGCCGGCTATCCAATAACTCCACAGAATGAGCTTACTGAGTACATGTCTCGACGAATGCCCGAAGTCGGTGGAACCTTCATTCAGTCTGAAAGTGAGATAGCTGCGATAAATATGATCTATGGAGCAGCGGCTGCTGGAGCCCGTGCAATGACTTCTTCCTCTGGCCCAGGCATCAGTCTTAAACAGGAAGGCATCTCCTACCTTTGTGGCGCTGAGCTGCCATGCTTCTATGCAAACATTGTCAGAGGGGGTCCTGGACTGGGCAATATCGCTCCTGCGCAATCCGACTACTTTCAGGCCACCAGAGGTGGAGGGCACGGGGATTATCGCGTGATTGTCCTTGGTCCCAGTACCGTCCAAGAACTCGTTGACCTGACGATGCTCGGTTTCGAGCTTGCCGACCGCTATCGGAATCCTGCAATGATCCTCGGAGATGGTATCCTGGGGCAGATGATGGAGCCTGTGGTGATGAGGGATCCAATTGAATATGATGCTTCATCGAAGACCGGCTGGACTCTCGGTAACTCCGATGGAAGATCGAAACACCTGATAACCTCTGTAAGGCTTGCACCAGGAACGCTCGAAAGGCATAACATGCATCTGCTTGAGAAGTACCGAAGGATTGAAAGTGAAGAGGTAAGGTATGAGCTTTACAGGGTGGATGATGCCGATGTTGTGCTTGTTGCATATGGTACTGCCGCGCGGGTTGCAAAGGCAGCTGTGGCTCTATCGAGGGAGAACGGAAACATCAAGCTTGGACTCCTAAGACCGATAACCCTCTGGCCATTTCCAAAGAGTGTGCTTTTGGATGTGGCAGCAGACAAGTCTGATATATTGGTTGTTGAGATGAGTCTGGGACAGATGTATGAGGATGTCTTGCTGAGCATTTGCGGCAAGGCGAAGGTATCGCTGCTTGCACATACAGGTGGGGGCTTACCTGTTGAAGATGAGATTGTCGAGGCCGCAAGGAAGGCGAAGTCTTCGGATGAGGCGGTTGAGATTTATCCTGCGGTCGAATAGATCTGGAGGTGGCTGTTTTGAAAAAAGTCTTTGGAAAACCCGAGAGCCTTAGCGACAAGCAGTTCACGTACTGCCCTGGTTGCGGTCACAGCCTTATCCATAGACTGACCGCCGAGGTTATTGACGAGCTTGGAATCATGACGAGATGCGTAGGGGTTGCTTCAGTTGGTTGCTCTGTTTTTGCGGATGATTATTTCAATTTTGATTTCATCCAGGCTGCCCATGGAAGGGCACCGGCGGTCGCAACTGGCATAAAACGCATGAGGCCGGATTGCATCGTCTTACACATCAGGGTGATGGCGATCTTGCCTCAATTGGGACGGCCGAACTGATCCATAGTGCTAATCGTGGTGAGAAGATAACCATTGTTTTTGTCAACAACGCCATCTATGGTATGACCGGTGGACAGATGGCCCCAACAACGCTTGT
>JALGWB010000031.1 GCA_025774405.1 bacterium | reverse complement strand
GAGATACAACTTGCTCTCAGCGATAACGGTATCCCTGATGATGGTCCTGCTCTGGAGACTTCTCAAACAGATAGGTCGGAACAGATTAGTGGCTTTCCTCGTCACCTTAGGCGTCGCATCACTTGAGGCGACCTGGCTTCAAGCAACGACCGCAGAAGTCTACGCTATCAATGGCCTTTTCACGGTGGGGCTCCTGCTAATCCCGACCCTGCATCAGCGTTTGGGTGAGCGAATATGGCTTGCCATTGGCTATCTCGGAGGCTTGAGCCTCTCCCACCACTTGACACTCATCTATCCACTGGTGCTTTCAGCAATTCTTGCCTGGAAGACATCCGGCAAACTCCACCGCCGAACGGCACTTGTGAGTATTCTCATGCTCTGCCTGGGGCTTAGCATCTGGCTATATGTACCCATAAGATCTTCACTTGGACCACCGCTGGTGTGGGGGAGAACCGATACCCTGCGTGGCTTCTTATCTCATATAACCGCCCAGGATTACAGCTGGCGGCTAAGAGAGCTTTCCATAATGGGACGCATGCGCGATTTTCTTGGCTTCTTCAGACTTACACTCGTCCAGTTTGGGATCCCCTTCTGTCTGCTTGCCATCTGGGGTATAATCGCAGGTTTCCGAAGAATGGCTATGATGGTAGCCACCTGCACCGGACTTGTAGTGCTCTTTGGCGGGCACTTCGCAATGTATAACATCCCTGATATAGCCAGCCATATCTTCCCCGTAGTAACTCCAATCGCCGTGCTTGCTACAATAGGTCTGGATGAAGTCCTGAGGCGATTACCTTCCCGTCGAGGGAAAGTTGTCATAGTCGCAGCGGCTGTGATTGCCATCATTGCCTACAATCTCTCGAGAATCAAACCCAGGGCTGACGAATGGCTGGCGATCGACTATGCCCGGGCCATCTGCGAGAGCGCTCTTAGAGCCTGTGGAGCCGACTGCCTCATCATAGCTACCGGTGATCCTTCGACCTTCCCGGTGTTGTACCTTGCCCTGGCAGAAGATCAGCAGATAAAGGTCTATGACATAGGCGCATCCAATCCAAACATTATAGGGCTCGACGAACGTCCCGTCTCACCTGAGACATGTGCTGCTGAGGCAGCGAAGACCTTCGGCAGTGACAAGATTGCTTTCGTAGGAGCCACCCCGACAGTGCTTCTTGGTAAGCCTCCTGAGATCTGCGGGATGGTGAGCCTGCTTGAAGAACCCCGGGGGCAGTGCCTCAAGCCAACCGACCTCTCGATTAGAGGGGTGGGAGCCGAGTTGCGGGATTACGCATCGAGATTGCTCAGTTCCAGCTACTATCTGCATATGGCTCGCTGGTATGCTGAGAAGGGTGACACTGTGGGCTTTGATCAAGCAGTCACCCAAGCCATCACTGTCGCATACGATGATGCAGGCACCTTCATCAATGCAGCAAGCCTCTGCCTTGACAACGGTATGGTCGCCAAAGCCTTCAGGATTGCCCGCAAGGCGATCCAGGTCGACCGTGACTTCTTCGAGACCCATGACCTGCTCGCAAGGATCCTGGCTGCTTTGGGTAACTTCGATGATGCGATCGCCGAGTACAAACTCGCACTTAAGGGGAATCCGTCACCAGGAATGGTATATTCCAACCTTGGAAACGCTTACGTGAGCAATGGTCAATATCAACTGGCACTTGAGCAGTTTGCCAAGGCTCTCGACCTCGATTCCTCCCTTGTCAATGCTTATGTAGGAAGGGGTCGAGCGTATGAGGCTACAGGCAGGTATGAGGCTGCCGTTGAGAGTTACAGGCATGCTCAGCAACTTGACCCTTCAGCAGTTAGTGCTTACCATGCCCAGGCATCACTCTATCTGAGATTGGGTCGGTATCATGATGCACTCGAACTGCTCACGATAGGGCTTGAGAGAGTCCCAGACGGAGCACTCCTCCTTTCAGACATCGGACTATGTTATCTACGATCAGGAAGGTTTGACAGCGCAATTGTCTACCTCAAGAAGGCCGTTGAGATGCAACCTACCCTCCTTACAGCACACGGTAACCTGGCTGTTGCATATGAACGAAAGGGTCTAAGGCAACAGGCAATTGAGGAATATCGTGCATATATAGAGATGGCCCCTTCCGGACTGCTGAGGGACAAAGCCCTCGAGGCTCTCGAGCGTCTTGGTGGCACTAGACCATCAAGCCCCTAGCTACTGTATGTAGCCCAGAGCCTTGAGCTTCCGTTTCGTATCGTCACTCATCCTGGCAGGAGCACTTGGGCCATATTGGACATTCGTATGCCATACCAACACGTATGGCTGCTTCGGACGCCCCTCAGCCTCCCCGGCTGTCACCCCTCGCCTCCGCATCTTATACGTAAAAGGCAGACTGGCTGGATGTTGAAGCCCGGGGCCCAAATACACACGCTCCGCATCGTACTCGCCGTCTATCTTAATATCAAATGTACATGGTACCTGTAGCGGCGAGACTTGAGCCACCATTTCCACTGTGCCATTGACCTCGATATCCGAAACCTCTAACACCATCTCACCGCCACGGCTGTACTCCAGTGCCTTGACCTGATCACGCAGTACATGTCCCGTACCGTCGAAGAATTGCCACATCTTAAAGCTTCCCAAAATGGGCCTTGTTGGCAACTGCATTTCTATGTCAAACTGATGCCCCCCCAGGCTTGCAATCTCTATGTGCCACGTTCCGACCATTGAAAACACCGTCTTGAATAGCACCTCTTCTAAGCCAATAGCGACTTCTGCCTTCCCCTCCACCAAATTCCTATCCTCATCTGGATCATCCTTGAGATTGAACAACTCCTCCCTGCCCGTCACGATATCGTACACCAGCTTCCAGGGATAACTGACCACCGCCTTCTTCTCTGTGCCATACAGCATTGACTCCGAATACGCGTATCCCGCAGGCAGAATCTTCCCCGATGCCTCGTCAATGTTCCCACCTTCAATCAACGAACACAGACTAACCCCCTCAAGATGTGCCTCGACATCCATACGCATGATCTCCATTATCGTCGGAAGCACATCTATGGAACGCACTTGCTGTCGAAATCGCTTATCAATAGGCAGCTTACCAGGTAAGGACATGATCAAGGGCACGTTAACCAACTCATCATAAAGGGTGTGGCCATGCTCGAAACCACCATGATCGAAAAACTCCTCCCCGTGATCACTTATCAAAACTATCAAAGTGTTACTCCTCAGGCCCCGCACCTCAAGCCCCTCGAGGAACTCACCAATCGCCTCATCTGTGTAGGCTATTTCGCCATCATATAATGCCATTATGTGTTTCCACGCTGCCTGCACCCCGGGATCCTCCACCTTCGACAGCCAGTCTTCAAGGCGAAAATAGGCATCCCGATCAAATGAATTACCGATGCGCCCATGATAGCCCGGATCAAATAGGGTATCGTAGGGCGCTGGCGGCTCATAGGTAACGTGAGGATCAAAATAGTGAACGAAGATGAAGAAAGGGCCTGACCCATGCCTGTCGATCCAGTTAAGCGCTGCTTCAGTAGTCTCCCTGGCATCCCTCTCATCCCAGCGAGGTGCAGTAAGATAATATTCGAACCCGCGATCGACACCGAACTCGGGCGCAAGCAGCGGTGCATTGACAATGGCACTGGTCGTATAACCGTGCTTGAGGAGCATCATCGCAAGTGTTGGAAAACCTGAACGCATACGCTGACCAAAGCTCCCGGCTCCAGACCCCTGTAAACCCGCCCCATGCTGACTTGGATAGAGTGAGGTGAAAATGCTTGCAAAAGATGGAAGTGTCCATGGGGCCTGGCTCACGAGTTCCTCAAACAAAACACCCTCGGCTGCGAGCCTGTCTATGTTCGGACTCGTCCTGCGCTCGTACCCATAACAGCCAAGATGATCCCTTCGCAACGTGTCCACGCCGATTATCACCAGATTGAGCTGAGCTTGCTCCCTGCTACATACCAGACTGAGCCCACAAAGTAGAACAAAGAGAACGCTAAGAACGCGCCTCATAAGAAGCTCCTTCCCAGTGTTGCCATCTACGTCCATCGATTTCGCAGGACTATTACTAACAGTATAACCCAGGTCCTGGCGAAGTGCCACCGTTTTACCGATGAGCTCTGGCGCTTATTTCTAGTTGCATATGCTGAAATTTGTAATATTATATCTCGACACAGGGATGTTTTGCCCATAGGCGTCCGATTGGACCACACCTGGCGGTCAGGCCATGAGATACTGTTTGGAAGCCATCACTGTCTTGACGTTGCTTGCCGCTGCCAGTGCTTCGGCTGAGCCCGGTAATATCACTGGCAAGGTACTGGATGGTAAGACCAAGGAACCCCTGCCCTTCGCGAACGTCGTCATTGTGGAAACCCCATACGGCGCAATGTCAATGGAGGATGGCTCCTTCTTCATTCGCAACATCCCTGAAGGAACCTATACTGTGAAGGCATCCTACATGGGTTATGAATCTGTCGAGAAGCCTGACATCGTTGTCAAGCCATACCAGACTACGGAAGTCGATTTCAAACTCTTCAGGACAGTGCTTAGAGCGACTGAAGAGGTCGTGGTGACAGCTGAGCGCCCCATGGTTCAAGTCGATGTACCCAGTACTGTAAGAAGCGTGACTGAGGAAGATCTCAGAGAAATGCCGGTTACTAACATCGAGGACATTGTGGGACTACAGGCAGGAGTCATCCAGAGCGATGATGAAATTCATATTCGAGGTGGGCGCACAGATGAAACCCTTTACATAATCGACGGTGTCAAGATGAAGGATCTGATATCCGGCAAATCCTCTCTTGTCGATGTCAGTGCTCGATCGGTTGCAGAGATGGATGTAATCACAGGCGGCTATAGCGCTGAGTTTGGGCAGGCTCTTTCTGGAATCGTCAATGTAAAGCTTAAAGAAGGCGGTAGCAAGACCAAGGGCTATTTCGACTATTCAGCCGACCATATGCCGTTTGTGAGCACTGCCCTCGACTACTTCAACACCGATCGCTTCGAACTTGGCATCGAAGGACCGGAGCCATTGACTTCAAGGTTGCTTCGACGCATGGGAATCAGTGTGCCTGGTCAGGTAACGTACTATGTTGGCATGTCAGCGCGATTCTCTGACACATATCTACCGTCGATAAATGACATCCCGGGTGCCCACGGACTCAAGCCATCTTATGAAGATAACTTCCTCGGCATGAAGATAACCTACGATGGGATGGCACCGAGGGCTCAGAACAAGTGGCAGCTCTTTGGTAAACTTGTGTGGCGTCCATCCTCAAGCAACAAGTTTGGACTCTCCTTCACCAAGACGATATCAATCGATCAGGGCTACTATCGCTATGATCCCTACGACGTGACCCGGGAGCTTTCCGGCTATCAACATGAGTGGTCACGTTATCTGGACAGTGCATTGGTCTATACCGAAGATACAAATAGCCTTTCCTTAACCTGGAATCAGTTCCTCGGTCAAAATGCATTTCACGTTTTCAGAATCTCCCGTTTTTTCAATTGTGTGCATGCAGATGTAGCCGGTAAGCATTGGCATGATTATACAGAACCTGATGACCCTGGCATTCTGGGAGATAAGGACACACCTTTTTTCATCGAAACCGGGAATGCTGATCTCTGGCATGATCGGTATGTTGAAACCTATAGCATTTCCTGGGATCTCACACGTCGCCTGCCCCCGCATCATCAGATAAAAACTGGAATCACCTCTTCTTTTGAGAATGTCCAATATATCTTCATTCGAAGACCGTGGATCCACGATCCTGACAGCCTGGGTGAATTTCACGACATATTCCACATCTATCCAAGTCGAGGTGCCTTCTACATTCAGGACAAGATAGATTTTGAGGGCCTAATCGGCGACATAGGTCTCAGGTATGATTACTGGTTCCCCGGCAAGCAGGTCGAGCGTGCAATCGCTGATACCACGAGACTCGCAATTACCAGCACGACCAGGGAGAATTTCTATCGTGACACCCATGAGATATTCGGTCGTCGCTTCAAAGGTCATCTCAGTCCAAGGGTGGCAATATCCCATCCCATAACTGACCGTGACAATCTCTTTTTCAACTATGGCCACTTCTCACAGATTCCGAGTTACATCTGGGTGTATTCAAAGCTCTCTTCGGTCTCGAGCGAGCGCTTCCCCTTGATAGGAAATCCTAACCTGAATCCTGAGATCTCAGTTCAATACGAGATAGGAGCAAGGCATCAATTCACAGAGACAATTGCTGGTAACATAACTCTCTTTTACAAGGACATCTATGACTACCCAACCTCCACGAAATTCGAGAAACCCGGCGTTGGCGAGATGTTCATCTACAGGAACATTGATTATGCCAGGTCGCGCGGAATCGAGATTGAGCTGAGGATGAAGCGCAGGGGTTTCTTTGGTGGGTCACTTGTCTATACATATTCGATTGCGACCGGAAAGAGCTCGGATCCTAACACCTTGAAACTCATTCAAGAGCAAGGTGGCGACGTTGGAGCAAGAGAGGCAAGCCTGGCCGAAGAATACCTGTTCTGGAATCGACCCCACAAGCTCAACATACATCTTGAATTCCGTGTCAAAAGTGAAGAGCGAAGACTGTTCGGTTTGAGATTGCTTTCCGACTGGGCTCTCAACCTCCAGTGGTTGATTCAGAGTGGCAAAGCCTATACGCCTCGCCAGCATGGTCAAGATGTCGGTAAGCGATATAGCAAGAATGGACCTCACGACAATCTGCTCGACCTTAAGCTCACCAAGTACTTCAGTGTTGGCCGAGCCAAGATAAAGGCTTATCTCGAGGTCAAGAACGTGTTCAACGATAGGAGAGTGAGAAGAATCGATCCGGAAACAGGGGAACCTCCGAAGCCGGGAGTTGGCACCTATCGTGATCAGGGCAATAGTGTCTATGTTAGGAATATGTTGAGCGATCCGAGTATCTATGGTCCACCAAGAAGGGCTCGAGCAGGAATCGGTGTCGAATGGTGACAAGACGGATAGTCAGCCTGATTTTGCTTGGGGCGATTCTTATCGTGCCTGATATCGTCTCAGGCCAAACTGCCCTTGGTGATCAGCGCGTGGGCACTTCATCGGGCAGCTTCCTTCGCATCGGCGTTGGTGCGAGGCCCGCCGCTATGGGCGGGGCATATGTCGCTATATGCGATGACATAACAGCTTGTGCATGGAATCCTGCTGGCCTGACTCATATCGAAGGTGGTCAGCTTGCCCTGACCCATATAGCCTGGGCAGCCGATATAGATTACAATCACGCTTGCTACGGCCTACCAATTGGCTTGTTCGACGGCGTTGTTGCAGTCCAATTCGGTTCGCTATCAACCGAGCTCCTGGAAACCACCGAGTATCATCCTTTCGGCACAGGCCGTAAATTCACTTTTGGTGACTGGCTTTTTGGAATTTCAATTGCCAGAAGGTTCACTGACCGGTTCTCCGGTGGATTTGCAGTAAAGTTTGTGAGGGAGGAGCTTGGGGTAGAGGTTGGTGGACCGGTGACCAATGCGTTCATTCTTGACGCCGGAACTTACTATGAGATTGGACCCAGGAACATGCGCCTGGCAGTAGCTTTGATGAACTTCGGATCAGATATGACCCCTGACGGTAGCTTCACCAAGCGAGTTGGAATCACAACTTCACAGGCCCTGTACCAGGGATTTGCACCTGCAACTGAATTCAAGTTTGGTATTGCACTTGAACCAGTGACAACCTCCCGGTTTAGAAGTGTTGTTGATATCGAACTTACCCATCCAGCAGATAACATGGAATCGTTCAGGATTGGAGGTGAGTTGGTGATCTCAGGTGTGCTTGCAATCCGGGCAGGGCATGACATGAATGCCGATGAGCTCAAGACCAGCCTGGGACTGGGGGCCATGATGAGATTCGGCACAAGGCAGGCACGTTTTGACTACGCAGCCACCCTCAGTGATCATTTGGGGACAGCTCATAGATTCACTTTCATAATCGATTTTTGAGGTAACTGTATGAGAAGATCATCTCTGGTAATCGCTTCTGCTCTCACGGCGGTTTTGATCACAGCCTGCGGGGGCAAGTATGATAAGCCACTTGAGGTCGAGCGCACCCCGAGAACAGGAGCTTACAACTATGCCGGTGAATATCACGGCTTCGCAGGTGCAACCTCAATGGGTGTGACCGGCGGGAATCTTTACATTGCTTACAGGGATAGCGGGAAAGTCATCCGCTACACAAGCGGCGGTAGTCCTGTGAGAGATGTGGTCTTCAATGAAGTCAACAGACCTGTCCTGGTTGGGGCTGGGCGACGCGAAATCGCCGTCGCCGACATCGAACCAACACTGACTGTCAAGATATATCCTATAAGCGGTGGGAATCCCATTCTGAGTTTCAGTGATCCTGACTGGCAATCGATCGGAGGCTTAGCGATTGACGATGGAGGCAACATCTACGTTGCCGATACCAAAGGCAACTTTGTCCGCTCATACGATTCGAAAGGAAGGCAACGCTTCAGTGTCGATCTTGCTGACAGCGGCTTTGGCATTGGTCACGTTCTGAGTCCGCATGGTATCTATTTCGATGGTGAGGGTTTGCTTATCGCCGAGGCTGATCCTGAGAAAGCCCAGGTTCAGCGGATAAGTATTGATGAGCCGCAAAGTGCAATCTGGTTTTCTGATCAGGTTCCTTTCATAAGCTCCTACACGGATACCGCAGGCAATGACACCGTCCTGGTCGAACCGATCGCCGTAGCCAGCGACAGCGAAGGTCACATTTTCATACTCGACAGAGCCCTCAGCAAGATAGTGAGATACACACCGGACGGCATCTCAGACGCAATCGTAAATACCCTGGGTGCAGGTGGACCTGACAGGTTTGATAGTCCGGTTTCAATCGGGACCTACGGGAAAAAGTTTTACTGCCTTGATGCAGCCACAGGTATCATTCATCGGTGGGATGCGCAATGATGAAATACCAATTCATATTCGTCGCATTTTGCATGATCGTAGCCGGCACTGCACAAGGGCACGAAGCACCCGATCAGGAAGGCGCTGAGCCGCAACTGCTTGGTGCAAGTGCACCGTTTGTTCAGAAGCAAACTGATGGCAATGCCATGGGACTTGTAATTTCCAACTATGGTTTCTTCGGCAACAACTTCGTCACGCGCAATCCTTCAATGGAGTATCCGCTGGGATCTGAGATCGATCATCTGATAAGAGCCGGGCTCTGGGTAGGAGCTATCAACGCTGATGGTGATACAGTTGTTTCATCCGGGTCAATCTCAGGCTACTGGGGAACTTCGACATCACAGGCGACAGAGTTTACACCTCAAAAGACAATCAAAGAGCGCTCAATTCTGATAACAAGTCGCGCCTACTCCAAGGATGCCATAAGTGAACAGGATTTTGTCACGCTCTATACCGATTATCCCAAGCGAGGTACAAATGACAACGTGCTGGGCATAAGCGTTCGCCAGGATTCGTATCTCTGGAGCTACCGCTTCGCCGAAGCCTTTGTAATAGTGAGCTTCACAATCAAGAATGACAGTGAAGGAAGTCTGAGGAATCCTTATATCGGGATTTTTGGAGAACTGGCCTCAGGCTGGAAGGGTCAATATGATACCTGGCGACCGTCGGGGTCGGCCTGGTTCAGGAAGAAAGTGCTCGAGTATTTCCCTGACCTCATGATGATCGCCGAGCACCACTATACCTATGATATGGGTAATGCACCTTCCTGGGGAGCAATTGCCATTCTCGGCTGGCATACAGTCATGCCCGATGATGCGCACGCCAGCTTCAACTGGTGGGATTGGTACTGGGAGCGGGACAATCCCATGAAGGATCCTGACAGATACCTTCTTATGTCAAATGGGGAGATAGATCACACCGATGACATTTTGCCAGAGCGAGATGACCCTGTTGAGCTCATCTCAGCCGGACCTTTTCCCGAGCTGGCACCGGGCGATAGCATTGTCTTTGTCTGCGCCTTCATAGGTGGAATGGACAGAGCAAATCTCATCCAGAACGCTGAATGGGCACACCGTGCCTTTGAAAACAACTATGTGCTTCCTTCACCACCACAGATGGGGAGATTCAGGATAAAGCCTGCAAGTGGCTTTGTGACAATCTATTGGGACAACGACCCTGAGGACGAGCTGGATCCCTTCTATCAAGTCCCGGACTTTGAGGGGTATCGCATCTACATTACTCGTAAAGAAGGAGCAACCAGCGAGGACTTCGAGCTTGTACGCCAATTCGATATAATCGATGGTATAGGATATGACACAGGGCTTGAATCGGTACGCGATACTGTCTGGTTTGGTGACACCCTCTACACATATCACATGGATATCACCAACCTCAAAGATGGTTTCAAATACTGGATCGCCCTTACAGCCTTTGACCGTGGCATGCCTGAGCAAGGTGTGGAAAGCATGGAAAGTGGGGTGCTCGCAACCCGAGTGCTTGTCATTCCAGGTACACCTCCTGCAGAAGAAAATGCAAAGGTACTTGTGGTGCCCAATCCCTATCGAGGCGAAGCTGTCTGGGATGGAGCTCGAGACAGAGAAAAGTACATCTGGTTTATCAACTTACCCAGGAGAGCGACCATCAGGATCTATACGCTCGCCGGTGACCTTGTAAAGACCATTGAGTTTGATGGGGCAACCTATGATGCCAGTGAGATCCAGGGGCTCAAAACCTTCGAGGAGAGACATCTTGCCATTCCGGGTGGCATCTGCGCCTGGGATTTGATCTCTGATAAGGACCAGGCTGTTGCATCCGGGCTTTATATCTATTCGGTTGAGGACAAAGCTACCGGTTCAGACCAGATAGGTAAATTCATGGTAATCAGGTGATGCGAAGAATCACATTTTCATCCGTTGCATTGCTCGCTATTGTGATTGGATGCGCCCGCGAGGAAAACCTGAACATACCCAATCTTCCACCCGAAACCTATGTTGCTATTGCCGATAGCGTGCGCAATCCGACTGTCTATGTGCAGGTCCTTCACTGGTGGGGTGATGATACTGACGGCGAGGTCATCGGCTATGAATACAAGTGGAGGCTCGATCCTGCGCAAGGCACATGCGGTATGGATACAACCTGGGTCTTCACTGAGGAAACTACCGATACTTTCTACTTGCCGGTAAGTGAAGGCGTTGGCACCCATCGTTTCTACGTCAGAGCAATTGATGACGATGATACGCCTGATCCCACACCTGCCAGTGTCATGCTTCCCCTGACGAATTCGCCTCCGACCGTTAGAATATGGGATATCGGTAGCTTGCCCGACACAACCTATCCGGCTTTGACCCTCAAATGGCATGGTGAAGATCCTGACGGCGATGAGACTATTGCGGAGTATCTCATCTGGCTTGATGGCGATGATGTCCCACATGTCCGAGACGTATCAGATACCATTGCGACTCTGACCATTGCCGATTTCAAAGGTAGATATGGTGAACGAACTCTATATCTGGTCGCCGTTGATACGGGCTGCGATACAAGCAATGTGGCAAGCTACTCATGGTTTGTAAAGGAACCGGAGGGGAATGTGTTGCTTGTCGATAACCTCCCGAAAGGCTATGCCGGTTACCGCGTTGGGGATAGGTTCTATCGGGCAGCCCTCGACTCATGCTTGGGAACATATTCAGTGCTCGACATCGAGAGTTTCGGCGGCAATCGTTATGCGTATGCCTTTCAAACGTTATTTGACCTGTTCGATCTCGTTATCTGGTACAATGATCCGTGGTACGATCCACAGCTGGGAAGGGACACACTCTATCTTGCAGCAGTGGCTCAACTTGTTCCTGATTATGTTGCA
>JALGWB010000374.1 GCA_025774405.1 bacterium | reverse complement strand
TTCTGCAGCTTAATCTCTGCGCTTGCCATCCCGGTCCTCGGATCAACTACTGGGCTGAGGTTGCTGATCTCAGCGGAGAAAACCTTATCCGGGAGAGCATCAAATCTGATACGCACAGGCATACCCTCCCTCACAAGATGATAGTCCTTTTCAAGAATACCGATGGTCACCATTACGATTCTGTCGTCGATGACCTGAGCTATAGGCTGTCCCTGCACAACAAAGGTGCCACGATCAAGGTAGATATGCGATACGCGCCCTGATATTGGGGAAGTAACCGCAAAAGGTTCGAAACGCTGACCTGTGATCTCAGGATCTATGATTGCAAGTGTTTGCCCCTTCCCCACCCGATCCCCCTCCTCAACCTTCACCGATATCAACCTGCCCGTTATCTTGGGTACCACCTCGACCTGATCATTTGCTTCAAGTCTGCCCGTGTACCTCAACGTCCTTTCAATGTCGCCTGTTGTGACTTCACTGACGACCACAGGCACAACGGTTGGTTTGGAGGTGTCTTCAGCCAGACTCTGCTTTGCCTGTTCAGATCGCCATCTTGAAGCTGTTTTGCCCAGATAGAGAACAGATGCAACAACCACGACGATCACAATCAGAATAATTGCTCGTTTCATTGTCGAGCTCCCAGCTTATAGTCATCTAAAAGCGTACCCATCGCCTTCTTGGCTTTCGCAATTGCCAGATTCAAATCGTGCAGCGCTTGGATTCGATTTGTGCGAGCCTGCGTCAGCGCAAGCTGGGCATCCATAACGTCAAGATTGGTGGCATAACCCTGAAGATAGCGTTCGTTGGCAATCTTGAGCCCTTCGGTCGCCATCTCCACATTTTTCTCTTGAGATTTGAGCCTCTCAAGTGCTGCCCCGATCTGAAGCAATGAACCTCTCACTTCCAGTTCTATGAAGTCCTCAACGTTGGCTTTGCTGATTTCAGCCTGCCTTCTCAGAGAATATGCCTTGGAGATTTGCGATCTTGTCCTGAATCCATCGAAAATAGGGAGGCTTACGACAAGATAACCTGCATAGGTTTTCTCAAGTAGATCACTCTCAAGTGTGATCTCATCGGTCCTGATATCATAGTTCGCAGTCAGGGAAAGGATTGGTAGGCGCTGAGCTTTGGCAACTCTTATCGATTGCTCCGCGATCTCTCGTTGGATCTCGGCCAGCCTTATCTCAGGACGGTTGGCAAGCGCTAATCGAAGAGCTTCGTCCCTGTCTATATCAAATGTCTCATGCTCAAACTCACCAACAAAATCTATATCCTCACTGGCATCCATCCCCATCGCCTTTTTCAGGGCGAGCTCACTCAGTGCAATAGCATTCCTGGCACTTATCACAGCTGGTTTGAGATTGCTCACCTCGACTTCAGCCCTCAGGACCTCAAAACTCGAAGCTTCCCCTGCTTCATATCTTGCCTTGACCACTCTCAGAAACTCTTCAGCGGTTTGAACAGCCTGGCGGGTGACCTTGACTGACTCCTTAGCAAGCAGCAGTCCATAGAAAGCTTCAATTACATTAAGCGCAACCTTACTTTGCTGGCGCTCAAGGCTTGCAACGGCAGCATCATATGAAGATCTGGCAATACGGTAGCTCCCCGTCAATCTACCTCCAGTGTAAAGCGATTGTGAGACTCTGAACTGAAGTGTATAATCGCGAGTGAAATCGATCTTGAATTCCATCATTTGCCCGGTGAGCGGATCCGGGAAGCTGACTTTCTGAGTCTCCTCAAGGAAGTTGTAGCTACCATTGAGTGACAGGCTTGGTAAGAAACCTGCCTTCGCCTCACCTATCCCATATTTTGCCTGAGCAATGGCTTCCTTGGCATCAAGCAGTTCGGGATTGAGCTCAAGGGCCTTCTCGAGGCAGTCCCTAAGCGTCATCTGTAAAGCAGCGCCGTTGCTGCTACCGGCGCACAGGATCAATGCCAACACCGAGAATAAGGCCAGGAACCTGCGTGTCATAATCTCTATCATACCCCCTCAGCGAAGACTATCCCAGATACCTAGACAGGGGACTGGTAAGCCGCATTCTTAAGTACATTAGTCACCGAGGCAGGCTCTTGCAAGTGAAAATCTCGTCAGCAAGACCTGATTCCACGCTCTCTGAACGCGCTCAATTGGGCCAGGCAAGCAAACTAACCGAGATCTTTTCCGGTTGCTAAGACATGGCAGCAGCATTTCAGCCTCTTGGTTTGGCAAACACCAGGACGGCCAAAAGTCCGAGTCCTGTCAGGCTCA
>JALGWB010000373.1 GCA_025774405.1 bacterium | reverse complement strand
GCGGCGCCTTCGCGTCTGCGCCAGTGTGATCCTGGCGAGCTCAACATCGCTGGCAGACCTAAGTACGAGGGGATCAAGGTCAACCTTCACTGACGAGGTGTCAACAGGTGCAATCTCATTGAGATTCTCAGGTATCAGATCCTCCCTATCCGATACTTCACTCAGGCCAAGCGATGCGGTCGCCTGTTTCAGATCAACCCTGGCCCCCTCAAAGGCAAGCTCTGCCGAAGCAACCTCTATTTTCCGATCAAGAAGGTCACTTTCGCTGATGATGCCTTCCTCAAACTGCCTTTGGGCTCGACTGAGGTTGCTCCTGGCAAGATCAAGCTTCGCATGAGTGATCTCAACCTTGAGACTGGAAACCAGAAAACCATAGAAGGCGCCTATGCCCTGCCTCATAGCCTGAGCTGCATCGATTTTGATCTGCTGCATTGCTTCGGAGTATCTCAGCTCCTCGGCCTTAACCCTTTCCCTCGCCTCAATGAATCCAAGCAAGGGTTGCTCAAGCTCGATCCCCACATCAGCAAGGAATTCACGGTCGGCACTCTCGCGCTGTATCGGAATCTCCGTGGGAAAGCCAGTGTAGGTGAAGGTTGTACGGTATCGATGCCCGTTGAGCTTTAGAGAAAGATCGCCGCCTGTGGGCAAGGGTTGGCGGAGCGACAAAGACACCCTGTACACGCGATCCTTTGACTCAAGGTAGCCCCGGTACAGGTCCTCAAGGTAGTATTGATACGTGTAAGATCTTCGCCAGGAATAGGTCGGTGAGGTCACATCCAGCCGAAGCGTTGGGTGCGGGAACCTAGCAAGCCGCAGATCAGACCTCGAGGCCTCCATTTCAAGATGACTGGCTGAAAGCCTTGCATCACGCATTGCAAATCCGATAAGGAAATCACTGAGCTTCACCTGCCCTGCCCCTGCCTGAGCTGACAGAAGACCAATCGTAAGCATCCACGCTGCCAGTAGCCTTCTTTCACTCATATCTCAAAGCCTCCCCAGGATCAGTCCTTGCCGCCTTGAGGGCTGGATAATAGCCGGATGCTATTCCAACACCTGCCGCTACTCCAACAGCAATGATTACGTGGAAAAAACCTATGGCTGTTCGCCAACCAGCATACTGAGCAACCGCGATTGCAATAATCGTTCCCAACAGGATACCGACAAGGCATCCGACAAGACTGATCAAGATTGCCTCGAGCAGAAACTGCAACATCACAGCCCTTTCCGTAGCTCCGGCTGCTCGCCTGACTCCAATCTCAAATCTGCGCTCAAGTACGGTTGCAAGCATAATGTTCATGATTCCAATGCCACCGACGAGCAAACTTATTCCGGCTATCGCACCCATTACTATGTTGAAAGTGCGCTGTGTACGTTGAGCCTGAGCCAGAAGAGCCTGGGGCACAATGATTTTGAAATCGTCCTTGCCAGCATGCAATCTGGCAAGCATCCGTTCCAAGAGCTGAGCGGTTGTCACCACCTTTCGGCTGTTGGCTACCTTGATCCAAATCTCGTCAAGACACTCAATCGGTCTTCCGGCTCGACCCCTGGCTGACTCAAAATAGTCCACAAGCGTCAGCGGAATAAAGATTTCATTGTTGTAATGCGGAATCTTGAGCCCAGAGATTCGCGATTTTCCAACGCGCCTGTACTCGGCAACTCCTATCACTATAAGATAAATATCACCAACCTTGATATCCTCACCAATCGCATTACGAAAGCCGAAGAGACCTCGCTTCAAGTTTGAGCCGATGATGCAAACATGCGCACCCCGCCCATGCTCTTCGTCATCAAAATAGCGTCCCTTGTCAAGTCCAAGGTCAACGACTCTTGCATAAGATGGAGTTGTGGCAACAACTTCGGCTCTGAGCTTCTTGTCGTGCCGGGTCACAATACGATCTGCATAGCGCCTCAGCCCTGACCAGGCTGCTACGTCACCAAGGGTTCCGATGGCGACTGCATCTCGCTCAACGATCCCATCACTGCCGCGGGGCTCCCATTCACCTGAATTCCTGACAAGAATTGTATTGGCACCAAGCAATTCAACCTGCTCTATGCTTTCCCTCCTGGCTCCTTCACCAATGGATAACATGGCGATGACAGCTGCTACGCCAAAGACAACACCCAGAGCTGTCAGTATGGAACGAACTTTGTTGAGACTGAGTGCCTGTAATGCGATCGGAAGGATCTCAAAGACATTCAAGGTACCAGCTTACCCCTCACCAGTCTTCTCGGGCTTTGTCAGGGCCACCTCCTC
>JALGWB010000372.1 GCA_025774405.1 bacterium | reverse complement strand
ATGGATTGTTCTTTGAACTGTCAAATCCCGGTACGGTCTTTCCAGGGGTGATTGGTGCGATTTTCTTGGTGCTTGCCTTCTTCTCATTCCAAATGTTACCGATAAATTATGCAGGTGTGCTGCTGATTCTTCTTGGCATCACCTTCTTTCTAGCAGAGATATGGGTCACCAGTGGAGGTATGCTCACAGTGGGAGGAGTGATAGCTCTGTTTCTGGGTTCACTGATGTTGATAGAGTCCCCGGGGCCTTTCTTGAGAATATCATTTAAGGTCATAATTCCCTCAGTCGTTGTTACCGCTGCTTTTTTCATATTCATAGTTGGGGCTGGGCTAAAGGCTCAGCGAAAGAAGGTGGTCACGGGAAGCGAAGGGCTTGTCGGTGAAAGAGGGGTAGCGACAACTGACATCGAAGGCACAGGACAAGCATTCATTCATGGAGAGCTGTGGACAGTTGCCAGCTCCGAAGGGATAGCGAAGGGTGAGGAAGTTGAGGTCGTTTCGGTAGAGGGCCTCAAGCCCAGGGTGAGGAAGGTGGGTTCAGGAAAGGAATCCTAAAGGAGGGGTTCAAATGGGGTACATAGCACTGGCATTTGTGATCATTTTCCTGCTTACCAACATGATAAGAATCCTCAGAGAGTACGAGCGTGCTGTGGTCTTCCGACTTGGGAGGCTCATAGGGGCGAAAGGACCGGGGTTGATCATCCTGTTTCCGTTTGTGGATCGGATGGTAAGGGTCAGCCTGAGGGTTGTTGTAATGGATGTACCGCCACAGGATGTTATTACAAAGGATAACGTCTCAGTAAAGGTCAACGCTGTGGTCTACTTTCGCGTCATGGATCCAAACAGGGCTATCACCGTGGTTGAGGACTACATGTACGCCACTTCGCAGCTTGCTCAAACTACCCTGCGGAGCGTACTTGGTGAAGCTGAGCTGGATGACCTGCTTGCCAATCGTGAGAAGATAAATAGCGAGTTGCAGCAGATTCTTGACAAGCACACTGATCCATGGGGTATCAAGGTCTCGACAGTTGAGGTTAAGCATGTAGATCTACCTGTGGAGATGCAGCGCGCAATGGCTCGGCAAGCGGATGCTGAGCGTGAGCGAAGGGCAAAGGTGATAAATGCGCTAGGCGAGCTTCAAGCATCAGAGAAGCTATCTCAAGCTGCGGAGGTTATCGGCCGGTTTCCAATTGCCCTCCAGCTCAGGTATTTGCAGACGCTAAGAGAAGTGGCAGCTGAGAACAATTCAACAACACTCTTTCCGATTCCGATTGACTTGCTGAGACCCTTTATCGAGAGGACCAAGACTGAGGAAGGTTAGGAAGCAGGTGGAATCCACCAATAGAGGCCTGCAGTCGCGAAGGCTACAGGCGCTGCCTGTCTATCTTTTCGAAGACCTGGCTTTGAAACGGGCCAAGAAGGAAGCCGAAGGTGTTGAAGTCATCGATCTTTCCATAGGCAATCCCGATCTGGGTGCACCGCAAACTGCAATTGAATCTGTCGGGCGGAATATCGACAAGGCAGACCTGCATGGCTATACACCTCAATGGGTCGAACGCACCTTCAGGCAAGCTGTCAGCGAGTGGATGCAACGACGTTTTGGCGTGATTGTTGATCCTGACACAGAAGTACTACCTCTGATCGGGACGAAGGAAGGTTTGGCTCACTTGACACTTGCGATTGTGGATCCATCTGATGTCGTGCTCGTCCCTGATCCGGCTTATCCTGTCTACGAAAGGAGTGTGATTCTTGCAGGGGCAAGGGTTGTAAGCATGCCACTGCTTGCCGAGAACGCCTATCTGCCAGATTTCAGCGATTTCAGTGACATTCGTCCAAAGCTGATTTTCCTGAACTATCCCAACAATCCCACTTCTGCAATTGCTGATAAGGATTTCTACAGACTTACGATCGAGTATGCAAGGTCGACTGGTGCAATTGTAGTGAATGACGCAGCATATGCCGAGGTTGTTTTCAATGGCTATCGCTCCTCGAGCATTCTTGAGATAGAAGATGCCAGGGAGGTAGCTGTTGAATTCCATTCATTTTCCAAAACCTTCAGTATGGCAGGCTGGAGAGTTGGCTTCGTGGTCGGCTCGAGACCAGCGATAGAAGCACTCTCGAAAATCAAGTCAAATCTCGACTCAGGCGTCTTTGCTCCGATTCTTCTCGCTGCAGTATCATTGCTTGATTCGAGTTGGCGGGAATGCGCACCTATGATTGAGGAGTATGGGAGGCGGAGGCGTATGTTGATGGGTGCGCTTG
>JALGWB010000371.1 GCA_025774405.1 bacterium | reverse complement strand
ACCGGTCTCGATATGGACAATCTTGACTCCCAACAAGCGCCCCATCACTGAAATGGGGAGGGCAATTCCTGCACCGCTGCTCAGGATGGCTTGGGGACGTACTCGTAGGAGGACGGCTATTTCCTGAGCGATGCACAAAGCCAAGCTGCCCAGGTTCTTCAGCCAGTTTGCCCATTTTATTCTTGGAAGATGAGCTCGGTATACTGGCCCGGCAAAGCGAATCTTGCCCAGTGATACCCGATCCATGTGACCAATTAGATAGCTGTAGTCATAATTGGGGCCTAGTAGGTCCAATAGTTTAAGCATCTCTGCGGTGTGTCCCCCACCGCCCAAAATGACAAGCACTTTTGGCGATACTTTGTCCAATTAGCTCTCCCTCCACTTTGCAGCATTAATTGGTGTCTTCGCTTTCTTTTTGAAGTACAAAGTTACCCAGGATCAGTGTGTCCATCTTTGTACGTAAATAGCATTCGATGGCTTCTTCTGGTTGGCAAACAATCGGCTCATTCTCGTTGAACGAGGTGTTCAAAACCACAGGTACTCCTGTTAGGTCCTCGAACGACTTGATCAACTGCCAATAGCGGGGGTTCTCTTGGCGGGATACCGTTTGTAGTCGTCCTGTGCCATCAACGTGGACGACAGCTGGAATGGTGCTGCGCTTGTCCTCTTTCACTTTATACACCTTCAACATAAATGGATCGGGATACGTTTGCTCAAAGTATTCTTCTACTGCCTCGATAAGTATTGAAGGTGCGAAGGGTCTGAAATTTTCCCTATGCTTGATACGACTGTTCAAGATGTTTTTCATGTCGCTCCGCCGTGGGTCAGCGATGATACTCCGATTGCCCAAGGCTCGAGGTCCGAATTCCATGGCACCCTGGAACCAGCCCAGTACATTGCCTTTGGATACAATCTCTGCCCCCCGGCGTGCAGTCTCTTTCTCGGAAGAGCAGGTTTCGTACTCGAGATTGTATCTGTTCAGGGCTGCGGCAATTTCCTCATCACTGAACTCAGGTCCGGTGTAGGCATGGGTCATCGTAAAGCAGCGGGGATAGCCCAGAATTGTATGATAGACGTAGTAGGCGGCTCCAAGCGAGGTGCCAGCGTCACCTGCTGCGGGCTGGATAAACAACTCTTGGAAAGGCGTGTTGGGAAGAATCTTGCCGTTGAACGCACTGTTCAAAGCCACGCCACCAGCCATGCACAGGTTCTTTTGTCCTGTTTGGCGATAGAGCCAATCCAAGAGGTCAAACAGTGCTTCCTCTAACGCTGCCTGTAAGGAAGCGGCTATGTCCTTGTAATGGTCGCTCAGTTCACTCCGTGGTTGGCGAGGTTCTCCAAATCGGGCAATGAATTTGTCCGAGTATCCAATGGGCATGTGTGGTACTCCACCTTCCCATATCTCAACCCCATCGGTATGGAAGGAGAAGTAGCTCAGATCTAGTCCAAAACTTCCGTTGCCATTCGAACGGACCATTTGCCTCATCTCGTCGAGGTAAATGGGCTTGCCATACGGTGCAAGGCCCATAACTTTGCCTTCATCACCGTATTTTGGGAAGCCCAGGTATTGAGTTACGCTGGTGTAGAAATGACCTAAAGAATGGGGGAAAAGCACCGTTTTCAGAACCCGGAAACTAGGTCCAGAACCTTTCGCCAGCATCGTGCTCACAAAGTCACCGAAACCGTCTACTGAAAGGATAGCAGCTTCTTCGAAGCCCGATACCAGGAACGCACTGGCTATGTGTGCTTTGTGATGTTCTACATTGTGGAATTCAGCCCGCAGCTCAGATTGGTCAGCTTCCAATGCCTGAAGCACCATCTGGCGGATCGAATTGATCTTTCTCATGTTGGCTAGGCGGTCCTGGATTAAGGCCAAGCTGGGGCGGTGAGACAGCATGTACAGGATCTTGGCTGGCAGGTGAGCCCTCGGGTCACGCGAAACTGCGATGTGATCTAAGTCATGGAGCGAGATGCCGGCTTTTTTCAGGCAGTATTGGATCGAGAGAGAGGGAAAACCTGCCCAGTGTTTGACCCGTCGAAAGCGTTCCTCCTCGACAGCGGCGACCAACTGACCATCTTTAATAAGCGTAGCTGAAGTATCGGCGTGGTAAGCATTGATTCCTAGAATGTACATCAGAAGCCTCCTCAGTATAATTAGTGTGAAGGTGTAGCGGCCGACTGTTGTGACTTCGCCGAGCTCAGTCGAGGCGTCGGCCTTGTGGCGGACAGAACCGTTCGCCGCTACATCACATACTCGCTTCAATG
>JALGWB010000370.1 GCA_025774405.1 bacterium | reverse complement strand
TGTTCTTGGTGCAGCATTTGTAATTGTGCCGGCTGCTCTCTGGCCCGCTGTGCCACTCATAGTTGAAGAAGCAAGACTGGGCACAGCGTATGCTTTTATGACGCTTATCCAGAATGTGGGACTGATGGCGTTTCCATGGTTGAATGGGCTGCTCCGGGAGCACACCGGCACTTACACTGCGAGCATGGTCATGTTCTCAGGTCTTGGGGCAATCGCCTTCGTCTTTTCCATCGGCCTTCGATTCATTGCCAGGCAACAGAAGGTTATTGAGTTGCCGTGAGCTCCCCAGACGTGTTAGCATCTGAATTCGCAGGTGGCAGGTTTTAGGTTCTGTTATGAGCATCATCCTGTGAAGGGCGAATGTGGGCAGAGTAATCCTCATTGTATTGTTGAGTCTTGGACTGCTCATTGTCGCAGTCGCTGGCAGCGCAGCCGGTGAAGGCGTGAATGTCTATGTTGACCGAAAGAGTGGTCTGATTGTAACTCATCTCGGAAGCACACGCTTCGTCAGAGGTTCGACTGGAGGTAGTCTTTTCCTTGTGAATGCTGACGGGGATACGCTCCTGGATATGTTCGTAGTTAAGCTCGATGCCGACAGTGCGTATGCCGACTCGCCCGACAAATGGCGGGATTTCTCAGTTGATGAGGCACTGGCATGGATACCCGGGACAGGTGATGGGACGAGTCGGCAACGGCTTCAAAGACTTCTACAGACAAAGGGTGAGCACGAAAGGCGAATTCTGGAGATCTATCTTGCAGGTGAAGATGGCGGGCGCGGGCAGAGCAAAACCTTGTTCGGTCCCTGCTTTGCTGTTGACATATCGACATCAGCCCAAACAGCTGCTGTGCTCGTCATAGCCCATCCGATGGATGCGCCTGGCAGGGATCAAATTGAATTAGCCAGAAAGACTGTCAACAATATCAAACCGCTGGCGAATAGGAGTCTGGATAAGTCTGCCAGGAAGGGCAAGGAGCCTGGAAGACGGTAACTCAAGTGGACGGAAAAGCATGGGCGCAGCGAATCAAAAGGAGGAGAAGATGAGGAGATCTGTTGCAAAGGCAATTCTGATTGCTCTGGTAGTTCTTGGAATGGTTTCCTGCTCATCGTGGAGTCGGAAACAGAAGGGTGCTGCAGTGGGGGCTGCGGCTGGCGCCGTAATTGGCGGAATAATCGGTGATCAATCGGACAATACAGCGGTCGGTGCCATCCTCGGTGCAGCCATTGGAGGTGCTGCCGGTGCCTATATAGGCAGCTACATGGACAAGCAAGCAGCTGAACTTGAACGGGATCTCGAAGGAGCCAGAATAGAACGGATCGGAGAGGGAATCAAGATAACCTTTGAATCGGGTATTCTGTTCGATGTTGACAAGGCAACGCTCAAACAGGAGAGTCGTCTGAATCTTGAGCGGCTGGCGATAATCCTCAACAGGTATGAGGACACGAATATCCTGCTTGAGGGTCACACTGACGCGACAGGTTCGGAAGATTACAACCTTGAACTTTCTAGGCGGCGAGCCCAAGCAGTTGCCAATTACCTTGCCAGCCTTGGTGTAAATCCGACTCGATTCACGATCATGGGTTATGGCGAATCCCAACCCATTGCAAGTAATGATAGCGAGGAAGGTCGGAGACTTAATCGAAGAGTAGAAGTTGCCATCTTTGCCAATGAGCGGCTCAAGGCGATTGCACGACAGAAGGCCGAAGGCTAACTTCTGGCTCCTCGTCGCTCAATCAATGTAACCGAGGGCCTTTAGCTTACGCTTGAGTTCCGCCTGGTGCTTTTCCTTGGCGGTCGGCTCACTTCCTGGCTCAAGCCAGAAAATCACAAGGTCGGCATCTCGCTGGTCAAAAGCCATCTGAAGAGTTCTTCTATCGATGCTGGCCTCTCGAGGCGTGACCATTGTCGGGAAGCTGAGCTCCTTAAGTTGAGTACCGAGGCGTGCGGTTACTCTCCGACTGCCTCTCATTTGAATGTTGAGTCTAATTTTCTGTTGTGAAGGCATTCTAATCTCAATGCCTTCCCAGTTCTCTCCAAGTTCGCTCCTGAATGAGACCACACGATTGTCGTGACTTATGGTGAGTGAATCAAGTGGCGCATCGAACTCAGGATAGATGTCGTGGTTGACCACTTCTATCAGCCCTCCAGAGATATTTGCATTGCCTCTTATGAAACCAGGTTTACTGCCCTGGCGCCAGGCAATGCACCACCCACCTGGCCAGTAGCATGAAAGCGATGCAAGCAGGATGTCAGTAAGGTTGGAGGCG